>JAYTBL010000271.1:0-1800 GCA_043736975.1 Polyangiaceae bacterium | reverse complement strand
TATCCTCGACGACGAGCGCGCCCGAAGTGAGGACGTTGTCCCGGGATCCGCGCGCTGGGTCGAAGCCGGATTCGAGAAACAAGGTCGATGGTGAGACCAGGGCGCGCTGCGTGCGTGCCGTCATCTTCGGCCAGTCCTTCGAGTTGACGGGGATGACGACGGGCTCGGGAACGTCCCGCGCGAAGGCGTCGATCAGGTCCTGCGGATGCGGGTGCTGCGCGAGAAAGACCGTGGCGTCCGAGGTGTTGGTCGCGACGTGGAGCTCGCCCAGGACCAGCAGGTAGTCGCCGCGGCAGATCGCCTCCACGCTCGGCGCGGCGATCATGACGTCGGGGCACTGGTACCGCGCGCCGGTCCACCCGGGCCCCGGCGCCGCGAACGCCTCGCCCGCGCGCTCCGCGAGCTCGCTACTCGTGAGCTGCACGGCGCGGGCGCCGTCGGGCAGCGCGAGCACCCGCAGCCAGCGCGCCTGCAGGTCGGCCGCGACCGCCTTGATGGGGTTGTCCTTGGCACCGAAGAGCAGCCGCTGCGCGCGTAACCACAGGTCCGAGAACGACACCGCCGGCGCCCCCGCGCGGCGCGCCATGTCCTCGTAGAGCGCGCGAAACTTGGCGCGGTAGGCCTGCCCGATCTCGTGGGTCAGCCAGCGCGCGCTCGCCAGCACCAGCGTGAGCGCCGGAGAGAGGCCGGCCAGCAGCTGCGGCCCGATCGTCATCTCGACGTCTCGTCGGCAGTCCTCGAACACCAGCTGCCGCGCCGCGTAGGTGGCCCCGGCGTGGCGCGTGGGCGCGAGCCCGGTGACACGCGTGAAGACCGCCTCGAGCTCCTCCAGCCTCGTGGCGAGCGCGTCGGCGGTGCCCGTCGACTCCGCGACGCGCCGGCGCGCGCCCTCCAGCTCATCGAGCGGCCGCAGCGCCTCGGCGCGAAGCGCCTCGTCGTCGATCCGTTCGAGGAGCCGCCGCAGGACCGCCTCGGGGTGCCACTCGAAGGGCACCTCGAAGGTCCACGCGAGGAGCTGGGCTTCGCGCAGGCGGCGAAGCTGCTCGAAGACCGCGCTCGATCCTTCCAGCAGATCCGGATGGAGGCGCACCAGCTGCGCCGCGAGGTCCTGGGCCGTCGCTTTTCCGTCGCACGCGGCGAGGACCAACGCCTGCGCGGGGGTGAGCTCGTGGCGACCGTTGACCGGACTGGCGGCCGTCGTACCGGCAAGGCGAACGAAGGGAAAGCGTCGCGGCATCATCCAGGGCTCGAGGCGCGCGTCGTCCGCGAGCTTCCGCGCCAGCGCATCGATCCCCCACTGCTCGAAGTAGACGTTACGCGAGGCGATGAGCTCGGCGCCCGGCCGGGCAACGACCGTCGGCCCGGACGTCTCGAAGCGCGCCCAGCCGACCGGACCGAAGAAGCCGATCGAGTCGTTCTTCGTGCAGTAGCGCTGCAGGTACGAGGCGACGAGCTCCTCGTGACGCCGCACCGCTCGCGACGTGTTCCCGCCGTCGGACCCGGCGGGGCTGGAATCGGCGACATGATCGAGCCCGTAGCGGATGACCGCCCGGTTCTGCCAGGTGATCGCTTCGCGCAGGCGAGGTTCGCGCGCGAGCTCGCGAACGGCCTGGACCACGGACGCCCGCGCCGCGTCGAACGCCGCGCGGAAGCGAGCCTCAGCCGCGGTCAGGCGCTCCGCGGCGCCGCGGAGGGCGCGCATCTCCGGGGCCGCCTCGGTGACGCCCTCCGGGGGGAGACCGCCCTTGCGAACGTTCCGCGCGAGCTTCTTGAGCGCCGCGCCATCGCCGTCGCCGCCCC
>JAYTBL010000270.1:0-4778 GCA_043736975.1 Polyangiaceae bacterium | reverse complement strand
CGCGGTGGCGCTTCAGCACGACGCCCTGGAAGATCTGGATGCGATCCTTGTCGCCCTCGACGATCTTGTAGTGAACGCGAACGGTGTCCCCGACGCGGAAATCAGGGATCCCCGTCTTGAGCTGCTCGTTCTCGATGGCGGCGATCTTCGCGTTCTGCATGACGGCTCCAGAAGTCCTTACCGAGGCGTGCGAAAGAGCTGGGGAAAAAACTCCCAGGCCGCCTGCGGGGCAAGCCTTAAAGCATGCGACCCAGACCCTGTCAACGATGGGGTGGCCATGCTAATCGGCGCATCATGACTGTGTCTTTGCGCGTCGGCGCCCCGGCTCCCGACTTCGATGTGGTCTCCAGCGCGGGCAAGCCGATCAAGCTGAAGGATCTGGCTGGCAAGAAGAACGTCGTCCTCTACTTCTACCCCGGAGACTTCACGCCGCTCTGCACCAAGGAGACGTGTGGCTTCCGGGACATGTACGCCGACCTGGCGTCGAAGGACACCGAGGTGGTCGGGGTCTCGGTCGACTCGGACGCGTCGCACGAGAAGTTCGCCAAGGAGTACAAGCTCGAGTTTGCCCTCGTCTCGGACGGGAAGCGCGAGCTCGCCAGGAAGTACGGCGCCACCAGCTTCCTCGGCAACATCCTGGGCAAGGCGGCCCGGAAGACCTTCGTGATCGACAAGAAGGGCATGATCGCCGGGATCTTCGAGGGCGAGCTGAGCGCCTCCAAGCACGTCGACGGGGTGAAGGGCCTGATCGCGAAGCTGAGCGCTTGACGGGGCTGCCCCCAGCGGGCAATGTCGGCCGCCCTCGAAGGGACTTCACGCATCGGGCTCGCAAACGCAAACGCAAGCGCGCCGCCCGCGGATCCTGCGCTCGGAACCGTCGCTCACGCGAATGCTACGTGGTCTCCTGTCTCTAGAAATCCCACCTGCGAGCGCAGAAGAAGAAACAAGATGAATCAGAATCCCGGCGTGATCGGCAAGAAGCTCGGCATGACCCAGCTCTACACCGAGGACGGCACCGTCCAGCGCGTCACCGTGCTCGACATGAGCAACGTGTCGATCGTCGCGAAGCGTACGAAGGAGACCGACGGCTACGTCGCCATCGTCTACGGCGTGACAGACGCGAAGGACAAGCACCTCACGAAGGCCGACATCGGCTCGTTCAAGAAGCGTGGCGTCCCCGCGAAGCGCGAGCTCCGCGAGCTCCGTTGCTCCGAGGAGTTCGCCGCGAAGTTCGAGGTCGGCTCGGCCATCAAGCTCGACGAGATCTTCACCGTCGGCCAGAAGGTCGACACGCAGGCCACCACGCGCGGCCGCGGCTTCACCGGCGTCGTCCGCCGCTGGGGTATGGCCGGCTTCGTCCAGACGCACGGCACCCACGAGTACCGTCGTCACGGCGGCTCGATCGGTACGAACATGACCCCGGGCCGCACGCTCCCGAACGTCAAGATGCCGGGCCAGTACGGCAACGAGCTCGTCAGCGTCTTGAACCTCAAGGTCGCGCGCATCGACGCCGAGAAGGGCCTCCTCATGATCGAGGGCGGCATCCCCGGCTCGCCGAACCGCATCGTCCTCGTCCGCGCCGCGGTGAAGCAGCGCGTCCGCAAGGCCGGACGGTGAAGAAGCTGACAGCTGACAGCTGACACGCGGAACGAGAAAACCCCGCGCGGCTAGTCTTCGCTCGACCAGCCGCGGGCGCGCTGCCAGGTCTCGTGCGAGGTGCCGCGGGGCTCCGGCTGATCGACCCACTCGATGTCGAGATCGAGGAGGCTTGGCATGCGCGCGCGGGCCGCCTGCGGCTGCTCGGGGCTACGGATGCTGGCGGAGCTGACGTGGAACACGCACTTGAGGTTCATGGCTGACTCCGTACTTCGCACCGGAGTGAAGCAACGTGCGGTCCATGGGCGAAGCCAGCGGAAACCGCGGTGAACCTCGGCTTTCAGGCGGCGAAGCGAGGGCTCGGAGACGCAGTCTCGACGAAACCAGCCGCAGGTGGGCGGAGGGAGATCCAGGCATGCGGGTCATCGCCGTTCCATCCCCATGTACGACGGAGGGAGCGAACCCCTCTCCTCTCATGTAAAGCTTCGACGCCGATGGCGAAGGGGAACGCAAAGAACCCGTACAAAGGGCCCGACCGCTTCACGGTGGCGGCGAAGCAGCAGGGCTACCCGGCGCGGAGCGTCTTCAAGCTCGAGGAGATCGATCGCCGGGTCAACCTCCTCAAGCGTGGGATGCACGTGCTCGACCTCGGGGCGACGCCCGGCAGCTGGATGCTCTATGCGGCGCAGAAGATCGGGCTCGGGGGCAAGCTGCTCGCCGTCGATCTCAACCCGATCGAGATCCCGGTCCCCGAGAACGCCCAGTTCATCCAGGGTGACGCGCTCGCGCTCGACAACGACGCGCTCGCGACGATCGCGCCCTACGACGTCGTCCTCAGCGACATGGCGCCGAGGACCACCGGAAACCGCCTCGGCGATCAGACGCGCAGCTACGAGCTTTTCATGCGCGCGCTCGCGGTGGCGGACATGCTCCTCAAGCCGGGCGGCGCGTTCGTCGGAAAGATCTTCATGGGCGAGGACTACGTGCTCGCGCAGAAGGCCGTGAAGGCCATGTTCGCCGAGGAGCGAGCGATCCGCCCCGACGGAACGCGCACCAACAGCTACGAGCTGTTCCTCGTGGGCCTCGGCAAGAAGACGGTCATTCCGCCTCCCGGCCCTGCCCGCTGACTGGTGCGCGCCCGGGCACGTTCCGATACGCTCCACCCCGTGACGGTCGCCGCGTTCCAGGGCCTGCTTGCAGGTCGATTCATCATCGAGCGCGAGGTCGGGCGCGGCGGCGTGGGCATCGTGTACCGCGCGATGGACGAGGTGACGGGCGCGCCCGTGGCGCTGAAGGTCATCGCCATCCACGGCGTCGATGCTGGCGAGGAGGCGCGCTTCGGTCGCGAGGGCCGCGTGCTCGCCGGGCTCTCGCATCCCAACGTGGTGCGCGTCGTCGCGTTCGGCCAGCTCGACGAAGGACAGCCCTACGTCGCGATGGAGTGGCTCGACGGCGAGGATATCTCCCAGCGCCAGAAGCGCTCTCCGCTCACCCTCGGCCAGGCGGTGGTGGTGGGCGCGCAGGTTGCCGATGCGCTCGCCTACACGCACGGCGTCGGTATCGTGCACCGCGACATCAAGCCTTCGAACGTGATCCTGCTCGGCAGCCGCAGCGGGCACGAGTGGCCGGTCGAGTCGAAGCTCGTCGATTTCGGCGTCGCCTCCGCGGAGGACTCGCGGCTCACGCGCACCGGCGCGATCATCGGCACGCCCGCCTACATGGCGCCCGAGCAGGCGCGCGGCGACGCCGAGGTCGATGCGCGCTCCGACATCTACGGCCTCGGCGCGACGCTCTTCGAGATGATCGCCGGGCGGCCGCCGCACATCGGTCCCACGCCGGTCGCGATCCTCGCGCGCCTCGTCACGACGCCCGCGCCGCGCCTCACCGAGATCTTCCCCGAGGCGCCGCACTCGCTCGACGATCTCCTCTGCGACATGCTGATGACCCACCCGGAGGACCGCCCCGCGCGCGCCGCCGACGTGGCCACGCGCCTCCGCGCGATCGCTGCCGAGCTGGAGCACGCGCCCCAGACCACGCGTACCCAGTCGCCCGACGAGCCGCAGAGCATGGGATCCATGATCCTCTCCACGACGCGGCCGGCGTCGGGCTCGCGGCTGGTCACGTCGATCCTCGCCACCCACGTACCGAAGGGACCGGCGCGCGGTCGTCTCATCGCGCATCTCCGCGCGCGCGGCGCCGAGGCCACCGAGCTCGGCGGCGACGCCATCGTCGCCCACCTCGGCGTGAAGAAGGCGCTCGGCGACGAGGCGGTTCGCGCGCTCGATCTCGGTCTCCGGCTCGCCAAGGCGGGATGCCGGGTCGGCGTCGCGACCGGGCGGACGCGCATCGATCGCACGCGACCGACCGGCGAGGTCGTCGACCGTGCTGCCGCTCTGTCGCGTGACGCGCAGAAGGGACAGGTCTTCGCCGACACGACCACCAGCGAGCTGGCCCGCGGCCGCTACGAGATGCAGGTCCGTGGTGACGGCGCGTCGGTCGTCGGTCCCAAGGTGACGGCCCGCAAGGAGGGCGTCGCCGGCGGATCGCCGTTCGTCGGTCGCGAGGCAGATCTCTCGCAGATTCTCAGCGCCTACGAGCGGTCCCAAGAGGACAAGACTCCCATCATCGTCACCATCAGCGGCGCGCCCGGGATCGGCAAGACGCGGCTGCGGCGCGAGGCGGTCTCGCGCATCGGCTCGCATCCCTCGTCGCCGCGCGTCGCGCTGGTGCGCGCCGAGTCGTTCGCGAAGAGCCACGCGCTCGGCATCATGGCGGACGTCGCGCGAGGCATCGCCGGCGTCGCCAAGGGCGCAGCGCTGGAGGACGCGATGGCCGCCACCGACGCGATGCTCGCCAAGATCGACGTCGCCTCGCCGAACACGCGCGATCTCGTCGCCCGCCTCGTCGCGAACAAGCCGCTCCCGGAGAGCGTCGACGCCCGAGCCGCGCGCGACGCGCTGTGGATCGCGCTCACCGACATGGCCATCGTCGTCTCGCGCGACGCGCCGCTGGTGATCGCCGTGGAGGACGCGCAGTGGGCCGATCTCGAGAGCCTCGCGTGGATCGATCACGTGCTCGGGCGCGCCGTCGGCCACTCGGTCTTCGTCCTCGCGACCGCGCGGCCGACGCTTTGGCGCGACGATCCGGCTCGTTTCTCGGGTCGTGACCACGTTCGCATCGAG
>JAYTBL010000269.1:0-1805 GCA_043736975.1 Polyangiaceae bacterium | reverse complement strand
GGAGCCGGAGCCAGGGGAGCAGCCCGAACCGGTCACGCCGAGCGCTAGAGTCGAGAGCGCGAGGGTCGAGAGAGCAAGACGACAGAGAGTGGATCGGTGAGAGAATGATTTGTGTTCGGTCATGACCCACAACGAGCAAGAGGCGGTCCAGGACTCGGCGGACGCAGTTTGTGAACCGCTCCGCGTGCAGCAAAGAGCACGGAGAGTGCATCTGCGAACAGCTGGTGCACAAGATCCTTTCAGCGCCGGCCGATCTCCTGGGAGGAACGAAGCGCGCGCCAACACCAAGCTGGCCATGACCGCTTCCCTGGAGACCCCAGGAGGCGCGAAGATGCACCGACGCCGAGGTCAAGGAGGCGCCTCGGGGGACCCAATGACCCGGGCCGCAGCGAGCATGGCTGGCGGCAATTCGTAGCCATACGCGCGGATCGCCTCGTGGGCGCTCGGTAGCAGACCGGACGGCTCCAGCACGCTGTCGATCCCACCCGTCAATGGGTCGACTGCCAGGATCTTGCGAACGAACAGGTCGCGGATGGTGTAGCCGTTCCGGTCGGAGTCGAAGCCCACGATCTCGGAGATATGGGATATCTTGCGCGAGCCATCGCGGAGGCGCGTGACCTGCGCGATGATGTTCACGGCTGACGCGATCTGCGTACGGAGCGCGACCAGAGGCAGGTCGACGTCGCTCATCAATCCCATGGTCTCGAGCCTGGTGAGCGCGTCGCGGGGATAGGTCGCGTGGAGCGTTCCCAGACAGCCGCCGTGTCCGCTGGTCATCGCTTGAACGAGATCGAGGGCCTCGCCGCCGCGGATCTCGCCGATGATGATCCGGTCGGGACGCATCCGGAGCGTTGCCTTGAAGAGATGACGGATCGAGACTTCGCCCTTGCCACGCGCATCGGCTGCCCTGGCCTCCAGCGTCACGACGTGATCGCGCTGGATCTGGAGCTCCTTGTTGTCCTCGATCACGACCACGCGCTCGTCCTCGGGGATGTAGGCCGAGACCGCATTCAAGAGAGACGTCTTGCCGCTACCCGTGCCTCCCGCGATCAGGATGTTCTGCTTGCACTTGACGAGCACGGAGAGCAGATCGCAGGCATCCTGGGTGATGGCGCCGAGCTCGATGAGCCGATCCATCGTGAGCTTCTCCTTGAAGAATCGCCGGATCGAGACGTAGGGACCGCCCGGTCCCGCTGGAGGAAGAACCGCGGCGAGGCGGGAGCCGTCGGGCAGTCGGCCCTCCAGCACGGGGTTCGCCTCGTCAACGGACTTTCCCACGAACTGCGCCGCGTTGCGCAGCGCTGCCACGAGCGCTCGCGGATTCGGGAAGGTCGAAGTGGTGCGAGTGATGCAGCCGCTCCGCTCGACGAAGATCTTGTCCGGGCCGTTGATCATCACCTCGGTGACGGTGGGATCATCGAGGTAGGCTCGGATCGGCGCGAAAAACTCGAGGAGCGACTCGTCGAAGACGCCTAGACGTGCAGTCATCATTCCACCGTCTTCATGAGGGAAGCCGTCGCCTCGCGGGCGCCAGCGCCTGCTGGGCTGAGCGTCAAGTAGGACTGGAAGTAGGCGTGGGCTCGTGCAGGATCGTGCGCCTCGTCCCGAAAGAAGATGGCCACAGTGAACTGCACGCGGGGATCGGTGGGTGCTTCGGACGCCGCAAGCTCGAGGTGCTGGCGAGCCCTGGCGAGCTCCCCGGTATCGCCGTAGAGCGAGCCCAACAAGAGGCGAAGCGGAGTGTTCGAGGGGTCCCTGGCGAGCGCAGCTTCGGCGTGCTCGATGGCGAGCGCGTATTGCTGCGA
>JAYTBL010000268.1:0-1807 GCA_043736975.1 Polyangiaceae bacterium | reverse complement strand
ATCCAGGCGTAACGCTCGGAGGATGACTTCATCCCGAGGAAGGAGTGCGGATCCGCGGAGGCCGTCCACAGCCAGAAGATCAGGTTGATCATCACGGTGTCGACGATCTGGCTCAGCAGCGTCGACCCCGTGGCGCGGAGCCAGAGGTGCTTCGAGCGGGTGAGCGCCTTCCAGAACTGGAACACCTGGATGTCGAGGAACTGCCCGATCAGGTACGCGATCATCGAGGCGATGAAGAGCTGCGCGCTGCCGCCGAAGATCTTCGCGAACTCGGGCTGCGTGAAGTACGTCGACTCGTGGACCGGCAGCGCCGTCGTGAGCTGGAGCAGCCCGTAGGCGAACAGCGCCATGGCGAAACCGAGCAGCGTGAGGAAGCGCGCGCCCTTGCGGCCGTAGAAGTCGTTCACGACGTCGGTGAGGAGGAACGTCACCGGGAAGGGGATGATGCCCACCGAGATCGGGCCGAGGTCGTGGCCGAAGACGCCGAAGGTGGGGACGGTCTTGCCGCCGATCACGTCGCCGAGCAGCAGGCACGAGACGAACACCGCCGCGAGCACCACGTACAGCTTGTGATCGGCCTTCATGTTCGAGAACGGTCCGCCGTTCTCGACCGCTTGCGCTTCTGCCATTGCTACTACCTGGAGAAGACCTGGGCCGCGGCAAGGCCGGCGCCAGCCGTCGCGCGGATGATCACCTTGCCGGTGCCGGCGAGCGGGGTCGGGTTGCGCCAGCACCCCGCGGCCTTGCCGCCGAGCGTGGTGTTGGGACCAGAGGGCGTGCTCTGCGCGACGGTGATCGGCTGCATGAGCGGCGTCGGCTGCACGACCAGCGCGATGTCGAGCTGCTGGATGCCCACGCTCGCGCCGACGATCGTGTAGCAGCCGTTGCCCCTGATGTTGATGACCTGCTCGAGCGTCTGCCCGGCCGCGAACTGACCCGCGAACGGGCTACCGTCGGGCTGCGCGCCCGGCGCCTCGACCGAGCCCATCTGGGTGAGCAGCGGCGCGACGACGGCGGCGGCCATGGGCGCGATCACGATCGCGGGTCCGGTGCCGGTCATCGGGGCGGGCGCGGCGGGCGCGCCGGTCGGCGCGGCGGTCGGATACCCGGTGGGCGCAGGCGCGGTCGGCATGGCGTTCGGATCGGAGGTCGGGACCGTCGAGGCCGAGGCTTTCCCTCCGCACGCACCCCCCATGAAACCGATGAAGAAGAGCGGAAGGAGGGCCAGGGAGCCGTAGCGTGCATGCATGACCGGCAGACTCCTCCAAAGCGGGGAGGACATCTAGCGTCATTTTTCGGCCCAACTCCGGCGGACGGTCAGCTCTAGCCCGAAGGGCGCGATCAGCTTGTGCAGCGTCTTCACTTCGGATTGCCGACCCCACGCTCGAACTCGATGAGCACGCGTGGGCTCACGCCGACCAGCCGCGCGTACTCGGCCCGCGAAGATCTTGCGCATCCGCTTCACGGCCTCGACGAGCCGAGGCCACATCGGCTTCACCTCGGCCTCACCGAGCGCGTCTCCCAGGCCGTCGGCGACGCCGCTCAGCGCGAAACACACGCGATCCCTTGGGGGTCGAGCACCATCGGCGCGAAGTCGTAGAGCGGGGAGAGCTCGATGCGGCCGTCGAGCTGCTTCAGCACCGCGGTGTTGCGAGCGCGGTGGTCGGTGTTCCCCAGCGCCACGTCGAGCACATCGCGCAGGACGAGCTCGCGCAGCTCGCGCTTGGGGTCGCTCGTGAATCGGGCGACCGCCGCCGCGAAACGCTCCTTACCGGCGCGCCGAATTCGCTGATCCCAGCCACCGAGC
>JAYTBL010000267.1:0-4801 GCA_043736975.1 Polyangiaceae bacterium | reverse complement strand
TCTCTATCGTCAGACCAAGGAGCCGCTGCTCAAGAACCTTCTCAAGTACGTGATCCAGGACGAGGCGCGTCACGTTCACTACGGCGTGCTCGCCCTCCGCGATCACATGAAGCTGCTGTCCGACTCGGAGAAGCGCGAGCGCGAGGACTGGGCCTTCGAGGTGGCGCTGCTCATGCGCAATCGTTTCCTCGCTTACGAGGTCTACGAGGAGTGGTTCGAGGGCATCCTGCCGCGCGACAAGTGGCGCGAGTTCGTCACGCACACGCCGGGCATGCACCAGTTCCGGCAGACCATGTTCAGCCGCCTCGTGCCCAACCTCCGTGAGATCGGCCTCATCACGCCGCGCCTCATCCCGCGCTACGAGAAGGTCGGTCTCCTCCAGTACATGGGCGGCCTCTCCGCCGATCGCCTCGACGGCGACGGTCTCCTCGCCGAGCTCGACCGCGCCGCCTGATCCGTAGCTAGGGTCGAATGGCGACCTTCATCACGCCGTCCTTCTGGTTCGCGAAGAGCTCGTACGCCTCCTCGATGCGATCGAGGGGGAACGTGTGGGTGACGAGATCACGGAAGGGCAGGCGCTTGGCCGCGATGACGCTCATCAGCCGGCGCATGCGCTCCTTGCCGCCGGGGCAGAGCGTGCTCACGATCGTGTGGTCACCGAGCCCTGCCGCGAAGCTCTCGAGCGGGATCTGCAGGTGGCCCGAGTAGACACCCAGGCTCGCCACCGTGCCTCCGGCGCGAACGCTGCTCAGGCAACTCTCGAACGTCTTCGCCGTCCCCAGCGCCTCCACGGCGACGTCGGCGCCACCGCCTGTCAAGCGCCGGACCTCGGCCACGACGTCCTGCTGCGTGTGGTCGAGCACGACGTCCGCCCCCATGCGCTTCGCCTGCTCGAGGCGCTTCGGGACGCTGTCGACCGCGATGATCAGCGACGCGCCCGCGAGGCGCGCGCCCGCCGTCGCGCAGAGCCCGATCGGACCCTGGGCAAAGACCACCACCGCGTCGCCGATCTTCACCCTGCCCCGCTCGATCGCGGAGAAGCCCGTGGACATGATGTCCGGACACAGGATGACGTCTTCGTCTGCGAGGCCGTCGGGGATCTTCGCGAGGTTCGCCTGCGCATCGGGCACGAGCAGGTACTCGGCCTGGCAGCCGTTGATGCTGTTGCCGAAGCGCCACCCGCCGATCGCCTCGAAGGTGTCGCCTCCGTGGCTGCACTGCGCGCCATCGCCGGAGAGGCAAGCTCGGCACTGGCCACACGGCGTGATCGCGCCCACGATCACGCGATCGCCCTTCGTGAAGCCGGTCACTCCCGCGCCGACCTCCTCGATGACACCGACCGGTTCGTGGCCCACGATGAGCCCGGGCTTCACCGGGTACTCGCCCTTCAGGATGTGCACGTCGGTCCCGCAGATCGTCGTCAGCGTCACCTTCACCAGCGCCTGGCCGACCCCTGGCTCGGGGCGGGGCACCTCACAAAGGCGGATGGTTCCACGCTCGACGAACACAGCAGCTTTCATTTTCATCGGGTCCCCTCTTCCTCGGCTCGGCCCGACGAGAAGCACGTTGCAGGCCATCGTGATCGGACGGCTGCCGCGCCGCGGGTGCCGACGGGACGCGCACCGCATTCGCTTGCGTGCAGATTCTTCGCGCGCAGGGACTATCGACCGCGGACGCGGAGCCAGTAGTACGAGAACGCGAGCAGCACGAGGAGGCACGCTGCGACGAACGCGAGCAGCGCGCCACCGCCCGACCTACGCTTGCTCGACGGCGGCGCAAGGCCCATGCGCGGATCGGTGGCGATCCCTGCCCGCGGCTGAGGGCGCGCCGGCGGATACGTGGACATCGGTTGCTGCTGCTGCTGCTGCTGCTGCTGCTGCTGCTGCTGCGCGTAGTTCGGCGACGGCCCCGCGGCCCCCGTGAAGGCAGGCGGCGGGCCGGACGACGGGGCCGTGTGCAGCGGTGACGGGATCGTCATCGACGCCGCGAGCGGCGAGGTCGCGCCGAGCGGCATCGTCATCTTCATCTTGAGCTGCTCGCCGCGGGCCTTCGCGAGGCGCACGCTGTCATGGCTCGGTGCCGACGGCACCGCGCCGGGCGTCGCGGTGGGCTGCGGCGGCGAGAGCGGCGCCGTGTTCAGCGAGACGGGCGGCATCGCGCCGGGCGTCAACGGGCGCCCGGCCGCGGGCAGGGGAGCCGGAGCCGCTGGATGCGCGACGAGATGGGGCGCACCCATCGGTGCATTCTGCATGAGCATCGTGCCCGCGAACGGTGACGGCTGCGCCCGCGCCGCGGCCCGCAGCACGGCCTCGTCGCGCACCTGTTGCATCGCGCTCCCGACGCCGTCGTCGGCGACGGTCATCACCTGGTCGCCGGGAGCGACCATCGCCTCCTTGAGCAGTGTCCAGAAGACCCCCGCGTCGTACGGGCGATCGGCGGGGTTCCGCGCCAGCGCCTTCTTGAGCAGCGCCTCCACGGCGCGCGGCACCTTCAGCCCGAGATCGCTCGCGCTCGGCGAGCCCGTCACCGGGTCGATGGCCTTGAGGAGACCCTCGGCGAGGTTGCCCGCCGGCCGCACCTTCTCGCCGAGCATGACCTCGTAGAGCACGAGCGTGAGCGAGTAGACATCGGTCGAAGGCCCGATCTTGCCGATCTGCGAGGAGTATTGCTCCGGCGCACCGTAGGACGGCGAGCAGAAGTGCACGCCGACCCCGGTCTCGACGCTGGGGCGGATGCCGATCGCCTCGTCGGACAAGATCTTCGCGAGCCCGAAATCGAGCACCTTCATCCGCACGCCCTCGCGCGTGCGCGTGAGGAACAGGTTGCCCGGCTTCACGTCCCGGTGAACGACCTCGTGCGAGTGCGCGTACGCGAGGCCGCCGACCGCGCTGTCGAGGAGCTGCACGGCCTGCTCGAGGTTGCGCACCCCGAGCTTGCGATCGCGGCGCTCCTTGAGCTCGGTGCTCAGCGTGCAGCCATCGAGCCACTCGAGCACCATGTACGGCGTGTATTCCTTGGTCTTGGGCGCGACGAGCGTGCCGCTGCTGATGCAGCGCACGATGTCGAGGTTGCCCTGCGAGAGGCGGTAGAGCAGCTTCGTCTCGTCGCGGAAGCGACCGGCGAGCGCCTCGCGGATCTCCTCGTTGGTCTTCTGGATCGAGGCGATTCGCAGGCACTTGATCGCGACCGTCTCGCCCAGGCCTTCGTGGAAGCCGCGATAGATGAGGCCGAAGCCGCCAGCGTCCACGCAGGCGTCGAAACGAACCTGATCGATCGTGCTCCCGACGAGCCCGAGCGCGTCGGCGGGGCCGTGCGTCGCTACCACGGGCAGCAGCATACCTGCGAGACGACCGTGCATGCTACGCTCCGCTCGATGGTCGAGGGCCGCGCGGTCCGCAGCGTCTGCGTGTTCTGCGGCTCCCGGCCCGGGGTCGACCCGGCGTTTGCCGTGGCGGCCGCCGCCATGGGGGCCGCCATCGCCCGCCGCGGGCTCACCCTCGTCTACGGCGGCGCGAAGGTCGGGCTCATGGGGGCCCTCGCCGATGCCGCGCTCGCCGCCGGCGGCCGGGTGGTCGGCATCATGCCGCGCGCCCTCGTCCAGCGCGAGGTCGCGCACGACGGGCTGGCCGAGCTGTTCGTCACCGAGAGCATGCACGACCGCAAGGACCGCATGATCTACCTCTCGGATGCGTTCGTCTCGCTGCCCGGCGGCTTCGGTACGTTCGACGAGGCGTTCGAGGTCCTCACGCTCGCGCAGATCGGCTTGCACGCGAAGCCGAGCGCGTTCCTCGACGTCGAGGGCTACTACGCCCCGCTCGCGGCGCTCATGGAGCACACCATCGCGTCGGGGTTCGCGGACCGCGCGCACGATCACCTCTTCCACTTCGACGACGACATCGAGCGCTTGCTCGATACGCTCGTCGCCTGGAGGCCGAGGTGGTGAAGGCGCCCCAATCGATGCCCGCCGCTCTGTGGCTGCGCCTCGAGGCGGAGGCGCGCGCGCGGACGCAGAGCAACGAGCCGGCGCACGACTTCTTCCACGTGGAGCGCGTGATCGCGAACGCGCGAGCCATCGCGCGCGGCGAGCACCTGCGGCCGGCGAGCGAGGCGGCGGTGGTCACCGCGGCGCTGCTGCACGAGCTCTTCACGCTCCCCAAGAACCACCCCGACTCGGCGAAGGCCGGCGACCGCTGCGCCGACGACGCGCGCCAGCTCCTCCTCGAGACCGACGCGCCGGAGAGCCTGAGCGAGGCGGTGGCGTCGGCGATCCGCGATCATTCGTTCTCGAAGGGCATCGTCCCGGAGGCGCTCGAGAGCCGCGTCCTCCAGGACGCGGATCGCCTCGACGCCATCGGGGCCATCGGGCTCGCGCGCATGTGGGCGACGTGCGCCGACATGAAGCGCCCCTTCTATTCGCCCGTCGATCCCTTCTGCACGACGCGCGCGCCGGACGACAAGCTGTGGGGCCTCGACCACGTCTTCAAGAAGCTGCTGGCCATCCCGGCGCGCCTCCACACCGACACCGCGCGCAGCCTCGCCGAGGATCGCGTCGCGTTCCTGCGCGTCTACGTCGACCAGCTGCGGAGCGAGCTCACCGTCTCTTGAACAGTGGTCGTCGCGCTGCGATCTGCTGGACCGCACTGGGAATTTCGACAGAGCAGAGCCATACCGTCTTGCGCCAGGCCTACCGGTCGGTAGACTTGGTGGATGATGAGCTGCGCAGGACTGGGGGACCGCTGCATCGTCCCGGGCAAGCGCGTGGGCACCCTCGAGCTGGGGATGTGTCACGGCGACGTTCTGC
>JAYTBL010000266.1:0-11287 GCA_043736975.1 Polyangiaceae bacterium | reverse complement strand
CGATGGCCGTCGCGTTCACGCTGACGCCGATGCTGTGCGCGCGATGGCTGAAGGATGAGCGCGCGCAAGAGCGCCCGAGAGACCCGGCCTCCAAGGAGGCCACTCATGGAGCGGGCCGGCTGAAGCAGGCCTACGCCCGTATCCTTGCATGGTGCATGGATCGGCGCTGGGTGGTGCTGGTGGCGATGCTGACCGCGCTGCTGGGGATGGTCCCGCTCGCCTTGGCGGTGCCGCAGACGTTCTTGCCCGCCGAAGACGAAGGCCGCTTCAACGTCTACTTGCGGTTGCCGGAGGGGACGAGCCTCGAGGCGACGAGCCTCGAGGCGGAGCGTCTCGCCCGCGCGCTCCGCGCCTCGGGTGACGTCGCGGGGACGGTCGTGATGGCGGGCGCTCCGCGGGGCGATGCGTCGGGGCGCGGTCCGCACGAGGCGAGCATCTACGTGACCCTCGTGGAGGGGCGCTCGCAGCTGCCGATCATGGCGCGAACCAGGCGCGAGCTCGTGCCCGTTCTGGTGCGCAAGGACGCGCTGGCGATCGTGAGCCCGGTCGCCGATCTCACGGGCGAGGGCGTCGACGCGACCGCCGTGCAGTACGTCCTCACCGGACCCGACGCGGCGGTCCTGGGGCGCGCGGGCGAGGCGCTGCTCGAGGCGGCGCGTGCCATCCCGGGCACCACCGACCACGGCACCACCGCCGACCGACCGGCGGCGGAGGTGCGCCTGGCGCCGAACCGGGAGCGCGCCGCCGAGCTGGGCATCGCGCAGCTGGAGGTGGCCGAGGTGCTGCGGGTCGTGGGCCGTGCCGGGGTCGACGTGGGATTCCTGAGAGATCCGCGCGACCGGTTCGATTCCTCCTACGCGCTGAACCTCTCGGTCGAAGCGGCGAGCGGCGAACGCGGGCAGACGGCCCGGACGCTCACGCTTCGCAGCAAATCAGGTCGGCTCGCGGCGCTCTCCGAGCTCACCGTGCCTGCCGAGAGTGCCGGTACGCCGACGATCCGTCGCGCCAACCGGCAGCGCCAGGTCACGGTCTTCATGAACACGCTCCCTGGCGTCTCGGAGGGGCGAGTCGTGACCGATCTCGCGCAGGCGACGGAGCGGCTCGGGCTGCCTGCGGGCTACCGTGGCGAGGTCGTCGGCAACGCCAAGGAGCTCGAGAAGACGGTGAGCGCGTTCGTCACCGCCATCGTGCTCTCGTTCGTCCTCATGTACCTCGTTCTGGCGGCGCAGTTCGAGAGCTGGGTCCATCCCATCACCATCCTCGTCTCGCTGCCGCTCTCCGTGCCCTTCGCGCTCCTCTCGCTCTACCTGGGCGGGCAGAGCCTCAACCTGTTCTCGATGCTCGGCTTCCTGGTGCTCTTCGGGATCGTCAAGAAGAACGCCATTCTCCAGGTCGACCACATTCTCGGTCTGCGCCGGGCGGGGCTCTCGCGCGCCGACGCGATCATCGCGGCCAACGTGCACCGCCTGAGGCCGATCCTGATGACGACGCTCGCGTTCGTCGCAGGCCTCTTGCCCCTCGTCTTCTCGCGGGGAGTGGGCGCGGGGACCAACCAGGCCATCAGCATCGGCGTCGCGGGGGGCCAGACGCTGGCGCTCGGCCTGACCCTCCTTGCCACGCCGGTCGTGTACGCGACGCTCGACGATCTCGCGGTGTTGCTCGCAGGTGCGCGTCTTCGTTGGCGGCGGGGCGTCGTTCACCGTCGACTCCTTGCTTCCCGAGCCTCGCCCCCGCGCCGCTGAGCACCGTCGGGACGAAGGGCGGTCGCGCGCGGTACGCGGCATCGACCGCGGGGCGAGCTGGCCTCGCGACGGTCGCGGGCACGAGCGTCGCGATCTGGACGATCGCGAGGTCGGGCACGCAGCCGTTGGTCTCCGGGGCGGCAATGATCTTCGAGACCACGAAGCTCGGCGCGCCGGGCGCGGCCTCGCTTCCGATCACGACGCGCAGCGCGCCCGGAGCCATGAGGGCACCGCCCACGCACGGATGGCGGCGCGGGCCTGGCCCGCCCGTTGGTCTGACGACCGCCCGCCCGTCGAAGAATCGTCACGCGAGCGCGCGGCGCTTCCATGCGTCTTCGGCGGCGATGCCCAGCGCCTCCAGCGCGGGTACCACGGCGCCCCTCATCGTGCTCGCGAACAGCCCGTGGGCGACGTCGTTGGGGACGAGGCCGAGCGCCAGCTGGCCGGCTGTGGGCTCGGCGCGGGAAGCCTGGTACGCGAGCTCGCGCTCGGCCCAGGCAAACGCAAACCGAAGGTAGCGCGCCACCGCGGCGCGCTCTCGCTCGCTCTCGCGGAGCCACGGCTGCGCGGCCTCCAGATACGCGAACCCGAGCTCGCCGTGCAGCACCTCGTCGGCGAGCACCTCGCGCGTGCGTGCCCGAACGTACGGGTCGCGCGTCACGTCGAGCGAGGCCACGAACGAAGCGATGGCGTGCATCTCCGAGATGCACGTGGTGAGGAGCACGTTGCGGAGCACGCGCTGCCGCGCCGACTCGCCTGCGTGCAGCGCGAGCTTCGGCAGCTGGTCGATCACAGGCAGGCTCGCTTCGCCGCCCAGCGCGTGCACCACGTCTGCGCATGTGAGGGTGTGCCGGAGCTCGTCCTGCGCCATGCGCATGGTGACCGCCGCGAGGTCCACCGGATCTCCCGCTTCGGCCATCTGGCCTGCGAGCGCGGAGAACACGAAGGCCGAGCGATGCTCGTCGCGCAGCTGCGAGGCCCAGCGCCGGCGCACCAGCTCGACATCACGCGGATCGTGCGCGGTCAGGTCGAACCGCGAGCCGCACCGCTCGACGCGCTCCATGGCGCGCGCGATGGTCGCGTACTCGCGTCGGACCCGAGGGGAACGGCTCGCGATGAGCGGGCTCACGCAAAGCTCGCGGGGAGCTCGGGGGGCGTGAGCGGGCCGGCCCCGCCCCCGCCTCCGTCGGGATCCGGCTCCGCGTCCGCGGTGGCGGCATCGGCAACGGGGTCCACCGCGGCGTCGACCGCGCCCGGCGAGCCCGACGTGCCCGACGTGCCCGACGTGCCCGACGAGCCCGACGTGCCCGACGAGCCCGACGTGCCCGACGAGCCCGACGAGCCCGACGAACCGGTCGGCCCGCTGGCCGCCGGCGCGGGACTGCCTGGCGTCGTGGACGGCTCGCTCGAGCACGCAGGCACGGCGAGGGAGGCGGCGATGGCGAGCGCGCGCGTGAAGCGAACGTAATGGGGAGGAAGAGCGTTCATCATGCTCCTCACTTGGGTCGTGCCGCGCGCTTCCGTCGAAGAAAACGGGCTCAGCGCGTGGGATCGGTGGGCTGAGCCACCGATCGCGCGAGATCGATGGCCGGCATCCCGCGCGTGACGAGCCGAACGCGCTCCGGGCAGCGATCGGCGGTGACGTCGAAGGTCAGCGTCTGCGCCTCGTCGAGATGAACGTCGATGCGGGCGGCGGTGTTCGCGGGACGCGGATGGAAGATGTCGTATTTCGCCTGGTACGCCCGCTCGGTGCCGCGCACCAGGTTGCCGTCTGCATCGCGACGGAGGAAGTAGAGGCGACAGCCGGGCGCGAACTCGATGCCGATCGCGCTCCCCGGCCCCAGCGTTCCGCTGCAGTACAGCCACTGGCCGGCGGTGGCCGCCATCACCTCTTGCTTCGAATCGAGCCCGTAGGGGTCCTGGGGGACGGTCTCGCAGGAGCCGCCGCAGCCGCCGTCACGCAGCGCGTACAGCTCCTCGTCGATCCACTCTGCGCATCCGTAGGCCGACACCGCCAGACCGGTATCGGGGATGGTGGACGCGGAAGGAACGCTCTCGGCGTCGTTCAAGCCAACGTCGACGATGCGCGCGTTGCAGGCCGGGACGACCACGGCGAACGCGGCGACGCAGGTGCCGATCAGCGGAATCAGCGGAGTCAGGAGCAGCGTGCGGCGCATGAACATCAAAGCTCGATTCCTGCAGCAGCTAGCACGGCAGGGAGCAGGATGCTCCTCGGGTAGGCTCTCCGGAAGCGCTCGGCACGGAGTCTCGCGTCCTCGCCGCGCTGCTCGAGGACCAGCGCCTGGACCGCGATCGCCTCGCGCTCCTCGCCCAGCGCTCCGCGCGGAAACCGGCGAGCGTGGCCTTCGCACGCGGTGAGCGCGTTCGCACCGTCACCGCGGCCCAGGGCGGTGCGGGCAACGTCGAGGAGGGCGCGCTCCGCTTCGAGATCGTTGCCGCTGCGCGCGATCGCCGCCGGCGCGCTGCTCGAGGGCGCGATCGAAGGCAGATCATTCAAGGCGATCGCGGCCAAGGTCGTGGCCGGCGGCGGCGCACTCGCCACGCTCGCGACGAGCGGGGGCCCCGCGACGGTGAGCACGCGCTCCACCGGAGCACGGGGATAGAGGAGGCCGGCGGTGAGCCCTGCGGCGAGCGCTGCCGCCACCGTCCAGAGCGGCACCCTCGGCAATCCGGCTACCCCCGGAGCCGCCGCGGGCGGAGGCGGCGAGGGGTCGCCTGGTCCGCCTTCTCCTCCCCCGGGGAGGGGAGGCAACGCAGAGAGAAGGCGCGAGCGCATGCGCGCGCGCACCGCGTCTGCGGGCGGGGTGATGCGCCGGGCATCGCGGACGGCGGCGAGCGCATCGGGCGGGAGCTCGGGAAGATGGTCGGTGCTCATGCCTTTGCTCCCTGCGCGCGATCCAGACGACGCAGCGCGGTCGTGAACTCCTCACGTGCGGTTCGGAGCTGGGAATAGCCAGTATTCAACGGTATCCCGAGCAGCTGGGCGACGACCGGCATCGGCTGCTCGTCGAGCTCATGGAGGACGAAGACGGCGCGCCTGTCGATATCCACCGATTCCAGCGCGCGGGTCACGAGCAGCTCGCGCTGGCGCTGCACGAGCGCATGCTCGGCGTCCAGCTGGTCGCCCGGCGCGGGCTCGTCGTCACCATAGAGCTCGGTGCCGTGCCGGGCGAGGCGCCGGTAGTCGGAGGCGAACCGGAAGGCGAAGGCGAAGAGCCATGGCCGGATGGGGCGGTTCGGGTCGTAGGACGAAAACGAGCCATAGGCCTTGAGGAACACCTCGTGGGCAACGTCCTCGAGATCACGCGGCTGGACCCCGAGCCTCCGGAGCGACGTCCACACGTAGCCCAGCTCCGCCTCGAAGACCGCCTCGAAGCGAGCGACGAGGGCGTCCTTCTGCGTCAGCGGCATCTCTCGTGGAGGCTTGGGGTGGGCATCCCGGATCCGTCAAAAAATGCGCACGAGCGCCATCGCCGCGATCGCCGAGACGTCGGAGGAGCGGTGGACGCGCCGTCCGTTCAGCCGGAGCTCGAAGGGGGTGGGGTGCGCAAGGACGTCGGCCCCGATGCGCAGCCGGAAGCTCTCGGGGAGCTCTACGTCCCGCTGCAGGCGAAGCCCGGCGCCCAGAAAGAAGAACGCCTCGGCGCGCGGCAGCGAGACCTCGAGGGCCTGTGCCTCGGCCCGCGAGAGAAGCAGCACGCCGCAAGCCCACACCAGCGGGACCCGCAGGCACGGCACGAGCGCGCCGCCGGCGAGCGAGGTCTGGCTGCGGCCCCCCTCGCTCGTGGAGGCGCTCGTGGGGAGATCGAACCGACCTTCGACGCCGATCGACCAGCGGCGGGTGAGGAGCTCGCTCGACACGCGGAGCCCGATCGCAGCTGCGGGCGCGATGCCGATCGCGACGTGTCCCCCCGCGCCGAGCACGAGCCGCGGCGGATCGGGCGGAGGCCCAGCGACCGGCGCGACCGGAGCGTCCCGCGCGACCGGCGCAGCCTCCGGCGTGGGCTCCGGGACCGGCGGCTGCGGCGCGGCGACCGGGTCGGGCGGCGCGGGGTCCGGCTCGGGCCGCGGCGCGCGCATCATGCTCAGCGGATCGATGGCGATGCTCAAGGAGAGCGCCATCGCGGTCGTCAGATCGCGGCAGTCGTCGGCGCGGCTCTCGAGATCGCGGGCGCCGCGCTCCACGCCCGCGTCGTCGACGAGGCGCACGCGCCCGCGGAACACCCCCTTGTCGCGCTTCACCTCGGCGGTGAGCGTGGTCGTGGCGAGCGGGCGGAATGGATCGTATCCGAGGCGCGTCGCGACCGCGCGGCGCATCTCGGGCTCGTCCGGGCACGACTCGGCGCCCTCACCGCGGACGTAGACGAGCCGCGACGTGGGGCTCGCGGAGGCCGCGCCCGAGAAGCCCAGCACGGCAAGCGCGACGCTCGCGACGATGAGTCGGCAGTTCGGCAAAGCGTGCGGATGCTAGCGCGGTTTCTCGCGCTGCAGGCGCTGGCTCGGCGCTGGACCTCAGCGGCAG
Source organism: Polyangiaceae bacterium (assembly GCA_043736975.1). Lineage (GTDB taxonomy): Bacteria > Myxococcota_A > Polyangia > Polyangiales > Polyangiaceae > Labilithrix. The sequence continues at coordinate 5,002 of JAYTBL010000266.1, read as the reverse complement.
GCGAAGGGATCCATCGGGGACGAGATACCGTCGCTCGGCGTGCAGGTGCCGCTGTTCGGGTTGAACTTGCAGGTCTGGAAGCGCCGGCTCCCGCAGTAGGGGTCGATCCCGGCACCGGTCCGCGGCGGATCCTGGGGCAGGTAACCGTCGCCCGTGCACGCCTGGGTGCCCGCCCCCGCCGCGCACGCGGTGGCCTTCTTCTGCGCCGGTTTGGCGTCCTCCTTCTTGCTGCAGTCGTAGTCGAACGAGACCGCAGCCCCACCGGGAACGAGCACGTAGCCCGCGGAGAAGTAGGTCGTCTGACCCGGCTTGACGTCCTCGTTCGTGTCGTCGCAGTCGCCACCCATCGTCACCCAGCCCGAGCCCAGCGGCGTGCACGACACCTTGGTCGTCGCGCCGCCGAAGCCGTCGCCGTCCGAGTCCTGGAAGTAGGTGGGGCACGTCGCGGCGTCGGTCGACCCGCTCGAGCCGCTCGACCCGCTCGTCCCGCTCGAGCCGCTCGAGCCGCTCGTCCCGCTCGTCCCGCTGGAGCCGCTCGTCCCGCTCGAGCCGCTCGTCCCGCTGGAGCCGCTCGACCCGCTCGACCCGCTGGAGCCGTCGGCGCCGACCGCCACCGGGTCCGCTCCTCCACACGCCACGACCGACGCGAGGAATGCGACCGTCGACATCGAAATGGCAAGCAAGCTCGTTCTCATCAGGAATCTCCTCGTCAGGGGACGCGTCGCACCGGACGCGCGCTTCGGTGGTGAGTGCGCCCCGCGGGGGGGGGCCATCAAAAATTCGTTCAGCGAACGGCGCAAGCGCGCGCGACCCTCGGGCCGAGACCCGAACGAGGGTGCTCGCGGGCGAACTGCGTCGCGCTGCGGATGGCCTCCTGCTCGCTCCCCATCGCGCACAGCGCGAACACGCGCGAGGCGTCACGCTCCTCGTTGAGGACGCCGCGAGGAAAGCGACGACGATGCTCGTCGAGCAGGGTGAGCGCGGCGCGCGGGTCGCCGCTCCGCAAGGCCTCGGTGGCGCTCGCGAGCAGACGCGTCTCCAGGGTGAGCTCTCCTTCTGACGCGCCCTTCGAGGAGGCGGGACGAGAGCTCGGCGCCGCAGGCGGCAGCGCCGCGGGAGGAGCCGTCGCCGCGGGCTCCGTAGCCTCGTGCGTCGAGCCCGAGGCGATCGGCGCCGCGAGCGCGACCCGCGCGGGCTCCCCGATCGAGGCGCCGGCCTCGGCGACGGCCACGGTCATCGGGGCCACGGCAGGATCGCGATCGCGCGCGAGCATCGCGCCGAGACCGACGGCGAGAGAGACGGCGATCACCCCCACGACCACCTTGGCGACGAGCCCCGATCCCGCCGCCGCGCTCGCCACGCCCACCCCGGCTCCGCCGGCAGCAGTGCCCGCGGAGGCGCCCACGGTGGTGGCGGTCACCGTCGCGATGCCCACGATCTGCGCGGCGATCGAGCGACGAAGGCGCGCGCGATCCGCGGCGGTCGGCTCGAGGCCCTCGCGCGCAGCGTCCAGGAAATCAGGCCGGAAGCGCTCGTCGGGAGGATCGATCACGTGAACCTCCGTTGCTCGTGGAGGCCGTAGCGGCTAGCCGCCGCGGTGAGCTCGGCGCGCGCCAGGCGTAGCCTCGAGTAGACGGTGTTGACGTTCTCGCCGATCATCGTCGCAACCTCCGGAACCGTGAGCAGCTCGAGCTCGGCGAGCACGAAGACCTCTCGCTTGTCGTCGTCCATGGCGTCGAGGAATTTCATCAGGAGAGCGGCCGCCTCGCGCTTCTCGAGCGCCTCGTCGGGCGCCCGCGACGTCTGGTCGATGATCGAGTCCGGATCGACCGGGAGCTCGCCCCCCGGTGGGCTCTTCGGCTCCAGTGCCACACCCCGACGATGCGCACGGACCACGTTGCGGACGATCCCGTACACCCAGGTGCGCACCGACGAACGACCCTCGAAATCACCGAGGCGCCGGTGGACGACGACGAAGACCTCCTGCGTCACATCGTCGAGGGCGTGCGCCACCACGCCCAGGCTGCGCGCGCTCCGCCACACGAACGAGAACTCCTGCTCGTACACCGCGTCGAACGTCGCAGGCCGGACGGCGACCATCTCCTCCGCCTTTGCACGTGGCTCGACGGACGAAAGCATCTCTCCTTTCGTGGAGTGCGGATCGAGGATGGCTTCCGTCAAAAAAAGCGCGCCTCGAGTCCCAGGGTCCCGTCGAGCGTGGCGGCGGCGGGCCGGAACAGCGTGACATCGGGCCCCCCCGAGAGGCTCGTGATGACGAAGGGAGGCCGCTGAAACGGCACCTGCAACCCCACACGTAGCCGGATCGCGATCGCGCGGGTCAGGCGCCAGAGCGCGAGGCCGCTGCCGCCCGCGTCACCCCAGGTCGCTGAGCCATCGAGCGACTGCGTCGTCCCGAACGCCGCGCCGGAGACCCGCGAGAGGCCACCGCTCGCGCACGCGAAGAGCTCCACGGCCCCCAGCGCGCTCCCGGCGCACGCACGTGCCGTGAAGGCCAGACGGTGAAAGGTCGCGCCCTTGGTCGGCTGATCGGGGAGCGGGGCGTCGGACCCCGCGGAGTACCCCCCCGCGAGCTCGATCCGCGCGATCGACAGGGCGAGCGCCGCGCCGAGCTCGGCGCCCACCGCGGTCTCGGGCAGCATGCCTCGGCCGGTCGCGAAGCCGACGAAGGCCGAGACCGAAGGCCTCGGCGGCGGCGCGGGAGGCTGCCGCGGCGTCTCCGGTGCGCGCGCGACGCTCGGCGGCGGAGCGGGCGCGGACGGTTCGGCCTCGACCGGGGGCGGCTCGTCGACGCGGGCTCCGGCGTTGGCGTCCACGGCCAGCGCCATGATCAGCGCGGCGGCGGCCGCCGCCTCCTTGCACGTCGCGGCGGTGAACGCGCGCTCCGCCGCGCGCTCCTCGGTCTTCGTGGAGATCGTCACGCGCCAGGCGGGACCGCTCCGCCGCACGCGGGCGCGCGCTACCAGACTCTTGCGGGGCGCGGAGCCGTGACCGAGCAGGCGCTCGATGTCACTCAGCACCTCGTCGCTCGAGGGACAGAGCGACTCTGCGCCTGCGGTATCCCACGAGAGATCGATGGGCGGTGCGGACTGGGCGGTCGCGCCGCGCGTCACGAGCGTGACCAGCGCGCCCGTGACAAGCCCGGTCCTCGTCCTCATTTCGAGCTCACTGCTGATCGATGACGACGTTGTCGTAGAGCGCCGAGAACGCCGGCACCGGCGCATTGTAGCCGGTGATCCCGAGGTTCACGACGGTCTTCAGCCCGGGCCCGCCGACGAAGGCCGACAGCTTCGCCTGGTACTTCTTGCCGTTCACCTCGACGCTCACGCCGACCCCCGGCTCGATGTCGAGCCGGACGCGAAAGAAGCGGTCGAGCGGCGTCGGGTCGATCGGGATGTCGATCCCGGGTCCGGTGAGCTGCGCGTAGCCGTCGCCCACCGGGAAGTAGAGCTGGTTGGTCGGGCCCGTTCCGTCGAAGAAGACCGCGACGAACGCCGCGTTGCTGTCGCCGCTCTGCCACGCCGGACGTTCGATACGGACGTCGAACGCAACGACCAGGCGCTTCCAAGGGCCGGTGAGGTCCTTTCCGAGGAACGCGTTCTCGAGGTCGCTCGCGGCGCGCCGCGCGATCGACGCATGAAACGACGAAGTAGGTGACGTGTAATGCGCCGTCGAGAGCTCGATCGCCGCCTTCGCATCGACGACCTGGCGCGTCCATCCGAGGCTCAGCATCCCTGGTCGAAGTCGGCGCAGAACGTGGGACCTGCGGTGCAAAACGGGCCGGCGTCGGGCGCGGCGTCCGCGGCGTCCGCGGCGTCCGCGGTCACGACCTCGGCCCCCCAGCGTCGCCAGCGCTTCCGTCGGCGCCTGCCTCGGGCACCACGAGCGCATCACCGGCGAGCCCGTCGAGGTTCGTGACGAGCGTACACGCCGGGACTGCAATCCCGACGATCGCCACGACGAAGCTCCGACCCCAGACCATCCGTCGGAAAGTATACGCCAGGTCGTGCAGCGGCGCGCCCGCGCCCCAACAGTTCAGATCCTTCACCATCTCCGGCCCGAGGGCGTGGTGGCGCGGACGCCGGAGGCCCCGAGGCCCGCTGGCCCGCTGGCCCGTAGCCCCGCTGGCCCGCCGGCCCATCGTGAAGGATCTGAACGATCTGAACCATTCTGGCGATCGGGACGCGAGGCGACGAGCGACACCACCCATCGTGAAGGATCTGAACCATTCTGGCGATCGGGACGCGCGCCATCGGACCTGGTAGGGCGCGCGAAGGACCGGGGTAGCGACCTCGCGCCGTTCGTCGTGCCTCACGAGGACTCGAGGAATGCGAGCGCGTGGCGGCGCCGATCAGCGAGGTGGTGAGGAACGTGCCACCGGGTCGGCGGCGTGGAACGCGGCTCGGGCGTCGAACGGCTCTCCCAGCGCCTCGAGGTGCTCGTAGAGCGTCGCGAGGTAGAGGCCGAGCGGGAGGAACCCGGTGTCGATGCGCGAGCCCGTCTCCCGGCAACGGACGAAGACGTCCAGGAACTTTTGCTGGAAGTCGCGCAGCGAGAACGTCACGGCCCGCTGCTGTCCTTCGCCGAACTGGGAGCGGATCGCCTCCTCCGCTTTGGCCAGGCCGAGCGCGGAGAGCCCTTCACGAAACAGGAGATCATCGCCTCGGTAGAAGCCGCGATAGAGGGCGCGCACCGCGCAGCGGAACTCGGGGCGAAAGTCCGCGAGCACGCCCGACGGACTCCACGAGATCTCGCCCGAGAAGCGCGCGCGCCGCAGGTCGAGGAGCGTCAAACCTTCTTCGAAGAGCTGATGGAAGTAGAGCTCGAGGACGCGCTGGCCGCGCGCCGCAGGATCCGCGGGCGCCGCGCTCGCGACCGCAGCGACGATTCGAATCGGTAACTCTGCGCGTTCGAGCGAGACGCCGCGTTGTGCAACCGCCCGCTCGAAATCCTCCGCGCTTCGGTAGAGCGAGGCCATCTGACG
>JAYTBL010000265.1:0-1813 GCA_043736975.1 Polyangiaceae bacterium | reverse complement strand
CAGCCCGTGCGCCGCGCACGTCAGCGCGGTCGCGCGCGCGTGGTTCGACTGGAGGCCTCCGCAGGTGATCACCACGCGCGCGCCGCGCTCGAGCGCGTCGGCGATCAGGAACTCGAGCTTGCGGAGCTTGTTGCCCGACTCCGCGCCGCCGGTCATGTCGTCGCGCTTGACCCAGACGTTGGTGCCGACGATCTCGTCGAGCGCGTCGTGGCGGATGATGGGCGTGGGCCCGTGGACCAGGAAAAGCCGCGGCCGGCTCACGCGCGCCTCATGCGAGCGTGATGAGCTTGGCGCCCGACTCGACCGTCGCGCCCTCTTTCACGTGGACCTCGGCGATCGTGCAGGCGGCCTTGGCCTTGACCTCGTTCTCCATCTTCATCGCCTCGACGACGCAGAGCGTCTGCCCCTGGGCGACCTCGTCTCCCTTGGCGACCAGCATCTTGATCACGCGGCCGGGCATGGGCGACTTGACGAGCTTCTCGTTGGCGGCGGAGCCTCCCTTCTTCGCCGCCGACGCGGCGCGCTGGCGCTCGCTCTCGACGCGCACGTACGATCGATGGCCGCTGGCGATGGCGCCGAGCTCGGGCGGCTGCCCCTCGGTCGTGAGGTCGACCATGTTGCCGTCGACCCGCACCGAGAGCGGGCTGCCCGCGCCTGCGAGCGCCACGACGTCGACCGGCACGCGCTTGCCGTCGACGCACACGTCGAGCGCACCGGAGGGGAGCTCCACGAGATCGACGACGATGGGCGCAGCGCCGGGCGCCGGATCGAGGTTCACGAAGTAACGCATGGGGCCTCCTTTTTCCGCTCAATTGCCACGAACGTCAAGCCGTCAACGTGCAGGCGTGAGGTCAGTCGAACGTGCACGCTTCGCGCTCGAGGCAGCGATGGGTCGTGGGATGGGTGAGGGCGTAGAGATCCTTGCCCTGGGTGGCGAGGAAGCGGACCAGGAGGCCGTCGTGGTAGACGACGTCATCGAAGACCTTGCACGGGTCGCCGTTGACGAAGACGTGCTGCCCGCCCGGCTGGATCCACGCGCCGAGCACGCCGAGCAGCGGCGCGCTCCCGCGCCATCCCGCGGCATCGGGCGCGAACGGGGCGCCGGTGAGGCGCGGCGCCCAGACGCGCGCGAGCGACGCGGCGTCGGTGGCGCGCGCATCGGCGACGCGCGCCAGGCGCAGCGGGACCGCGGGGTGCGGCGCGTCCCAGGCGTTCGCCCCCTCGGCGAGCCAGTCGGCGTCGGCGAGGGCGCGCTTGCACTCGCTGACCGCGGGCGGCGTGATGCACGCGGCGCTGGGTTTGTAGTTCACGGCGCAGGCATTGCCGCCGCGCGTGCGCTCGAGGCGCGCGACGCCCTCCAGCGAGTGCGTGTCGATGAGCACCTGGTTCGGGGTCTTGCCGCCCAGCGCGTCGAACAGCGCCTGCGGGGTCGCGTACTCGGCCCACGCGGGGTGGGTGGTGGCGAAGCTCGGGGGCAGAAAGGGTAGCGCCCCCGCGGCGCGCGCGAACGCGTAGCCGGTGCCGCTCGGCACCATGGGGTCACCGGTCGTGTTCCACGCGACGACGGCGCGCGCGGGCAGGGGCTTGCCATCGACGCCGGGCGCGGCGCGCATCCCGTAGTACGGCGCGAAGTTGATGGGGTCGCTGGCGTCGATCCCGGCCTGCACCAACGCGAAGAGCCGGCGCGCCTCGGGCGACTGCCGCGTCAGGCCGAGGCCCTCCTGCGGCGCGGAGAGGCGCGTTCCGACGGGGAAGAACTGATCGCGGAACTGCTGGCAGCCGCGGTTGTCCTCGTCCGCGATCTGGTTGTCTT
>JAYTBL010000264.1:0-4810 GCA_043736975.1 Polyangiaceae bacterium | reverse complement strand
CGGTGGCTTCTTCTTCTTGATGAGACCGCAGCCGAGCACCAGCGTGCAGGCGACGCCGAACGCGATCGCCGGCGCCATCCTGCGCGCGGTGATCACTTGCAGAACGTCGCTGCGACGGCGCAGACGGAGGCACCGCCGCACGCCGGCCCGGGGGCCGCGCACTTGAAGTTTCCGCGGCACTGGCCGACGGTGCAGATCTTGTGGCACTTGCCGTCCTTCGCAACGAGCTGGAAGCCGACCGAGCAGCGACCGCCGAGCGAGTCGGCGACGTCGACCACCGGTATCGGGACCACCACCGGCGGGGGCGTCGGCGTCGGCGGCACGAGCGGGCCCCGGGCGCTGGCCGTGGCGGTCGCCGCTGCGGGACCGGCGCTGAAGACGGTGCAGACGCCGACCGCGTCGCCGATCTTCCCGTTGGTGGAGCGATTCGCGTGACCCTTGCACGCCTGACCGGCGGGGCAGTCGGGATCGTTCACGCAGACCCGGCCGCAGAACGGCAGATCGCCGACGTTGGTGAGCAGGACCTCGGGCGCGGCGCAGGTGAGCTTCACCCCGGCGTCGAAGGTGAGCGCGGTGAACGACTCCTGCCCGACCCAGCCCATCACGCGCTTCTGATCCTTGGGGTTGTCGAAGACCACGAGGAAGGCGGTGCCGCGCGACGCGATCTGGGTGACCGTGCCGCCCTTGGCGAGCGTGGCGACGACCTTGCCGACCGCCGGGATCTCGCGGACGTTGGTGGTCCGCTGGATGGTGGAGGCCACGTTGTCGATCGCCTTCTCGTCGGGGAAGCGCGCGACGTCGTCGACGTTCGACGCGACCGGAGCCGCGGCCGGCGGCGGCGCCGCGTCGACCACCTCCGCGACGGCGGCGTCCTCGCCCGCGTCAGCCTCCTCCGCCCCCTTCTTCTTGAGCAATCCGCACGACGCCATACCGGCGAGCGAGAGGACCGAGAGGACGAAAAGGTTGCGGAAAGCGCCCTGGAAATGAGTCGTCATGACGTCGGCGAGGCTACCAGGAAGCCGCGGGCCGTCGACAGTTAACGTCAGGCGCGCGCGGGGGTCAGCGGGGCTCGGTCGAGAGCCAGCCGAAGAGGATCCGGTAGCCCTGAAAGAGCAATCCGAGGTCGGTCGACTCGTTCTTCTGGTGGGCCTGAGCGTTCTCGCCGGGTCCGAAGTTGATCGCGGCGATGCCCAGCGCGGAGAAGCGCGCCACGTCCGTCCAGGCCTGCTTCGGCTCGATGCCCTTCACGCCCGAGGCCGCCAGGTGCACGACCAGGGGGTGGCTTGCGTTGGGGAGCGCGGCAGGCGAGAGATCGGTGAACTCGACGCGCGGGCCCTCGCCGACGAGAGCGAGGATGTCCTGCTGCGCCTGCTCGAGCGAGGTGACGGGCGCGAAGCGATGATTGAGGTTCATCACGAAGGCGTCGGGCACGATGTTGCGCCCGCGGCCGCCGTTCGCCGACGTCACGGTGGTGGTGGTGCGGTAGACGAGGCCGTCGATCTGGTGCTCGATGGGGGCGAGCACCGCGAGCCTGTCGAGCAGGCCAGCCGCCTTGGTGATCGCGTTGATCCCCTCCCAGGGCCGCGCGCTGTGGCCGGTCTTGCCCTCGAAGGTGACGGTGGCGTGGATCGAGCCGCAGCACCCGAGATGGAGGCGGTTGTCCGAGGGCTCGAGGCAGACCGCGAGATCGGCGGTCAGGAGGTCGGGGTCCTGCGCGAGGACCGGGCCGAGCTCGTTCTCGGCGTAGGGGCCCTCCTCGCGCGCGTAGAATACCAGCGAGACGTCGCAGGCGGCGCGCTCACCGAGCGTCTCGGCGAGCACGATCATCACCGCGAGCCCGGCCTTCATGTCGGCGGAGCCTGCGCCGTAGCAGCGGTTGTTCTCGATGCGCGCCGGGCCGTTCTCGGTGCGCACCACGTCGAGGTGGCCGGCGAGCACGATGTGCGGGCGACCGTCCTTGCGGCGGACGAGCGGCACCACGATCGAGTTGCCGTAACGCCGGACGGGCGACGCGAGCGGGAGCCGACCGACGCGCTCGGCGACGGCGGCGCAGATCGCCGCCTCCTCACCGATGGGCGAGAGGATCGTGCAGAGCCAGAGCAGGGTCTCTTCGAGGGCAACCGCGGCCGGCGAACGAGTCGAGAGCGTGTCCGTGAGCATCCCTGCTCCTTTCTTCAGCGCTCAAACAGGAACTGCAAAATCACGAAGCGCGGCGTTGAGGCTCACCTTGCGGTCGGTGCTCGCGGAGCGCTGGCCGATGATGAGCGCGCACGGGACGCCGAACTCCCCCGCGGGGAACTTTTTCAGCCGCGTGCCGGGGATGACCACCGAGCGCGCGGGAACGCGGCCGCGGTGCTCGACCACCTCGGGTCCGCTCACGTCGAGAATGGCGGTGCTCGAGGTGAGCACGACGCCGGTGCCGATCACCGCCTCCTTGCCCACGTGCACGCCCTCCACGATCACCACGCGCGAGCCGATGAAGCAGCCGTCCTCGATGATGACGGGACGCGCTCCCGGCGGCTCGAGGACGCCGCCGATGCCGACGCCGCCCGAGAGGTGACAGTCCTTGCCGATCTGCGCGCACGAGCCGACGGTGGCCCAGGTGTCGACCATCGAGCCTGCGCCCACGCGCGCGCCGATGTTCACGTAGCCCGGCATCACGATCACGCCCGGCTCGCAGAACGCGCCGTAGCGGATGACCCCAGGCGGGACCACGCGCACGCTCTGCGCCGCGAGGCCCTTCTTCAGCGGGATCTTGTCGTGGAACTCGAAGGGCCCGACCTCCATGGTCTCCATTCCGCGGATGGCGAAGTAGAGGAGGATGGCCTGCTTGGTCCACGCGTGCGTGGTCCACTCCCCACCGTCCTGGTCGGGCGGGGACGCCACGCGCAGCTCGCCCCGGTCGAGCTGCGCGAGGGTGCGCTCGACCGCCGCGACGTGCGAGGCTTCCTTGAGGAGAGCGCGGTCGGCAAACGCCGCCTCCACGAGGAGGCGGTCTTCCTCAGCCGGCAACGGAGGCGACCTTGCTCGCCGCGAAGAAGTAGCCGATCTCGACCTTCGCGTTGTCGAGCGAGTCCGAGCCGTGGACCGCGTTCTCGCCGACGCTGCCGCCGTGCGCCTTGCGGATGGTGCCCTCGTCGGCCTTCGCCGGATCGGTGGCGCCCATGACCTGGCGGTACTTCGCGACCGCGTCCTCACGCTCGAGGACGACGACGAACACCGGCGAGCGCATCATGAACTCGACGAGCTCACCGAAGAACGGACGCGCCTTGTGCACGGCGTAGAAGCCCTCGGCGACCTGGCGCGAGAGGTTCATGCGCTTGCAGGCGACGATCGAGAACCCCGCGTCCTCGAGCATGTGGAGGATGGCGCCTGCGCGCTTCTTCTCGACGGCGTCAGGCTTGATGATGCAGAGCGTACGTTCGAGGGCCATGGGGGCATTCTCCGGGGTGAGGAGCCGCGTTCTTAGGGCGACTCAGCGGAAAACTCAAGGAGTTACGCAGCGCGGCGGAGCTTCTTCACGGCCCCCGGTGACGGGAGCCCGGCGTTCGCGAACGCGTGGCAGAGCGCGTCGGGCGTCGTGTAGCCGAGGATGGTCGCGAGCCCGCGCGTCGTGACGGCGGGGCTCGATGCGAGGATGGTCCCCATGAGGACGCGGTAGAAGTCACGCACGCTCCGCCAGCTCTCGCCGTCGACGCCGTGGATGCCGTAGCGCTGGTGGAGCTCGCTCGCGCGGCGCGAGACGGTGCGGCGTGCCCAGCCGAGCTGCTGCTCGAGGCCGACGACGTCGTTCCGCACGGCGACGGTCTTGCTCGCGGACGCGACGGGCGTGCAGGCGGGCGCGGCGTCCGGCGCCGCGGCGTCGGGAGCGGCGAGCTGCGGTGGGTCACGGGCCTGTAGGTACGTCCGGCTGCGGCCCCGCGCCATTGACAAGATGAGCCACGCGCCGGAGCCGCTCCGCTCAATCGCGCGCGTAACCGCCGTCGCCAAGGGCGCGGGCCGCGATCATCTCGGCGGTGGGTGCGGCGGCGGGCGCCGCGGTCGCGGAGAGCTCCGCGGGCGCGCTCGAGGCGGCGCGCAGCAGCGCCAGAACGAGGAGGCCTGCGCCGCCGACCACCAAGGCGCCGCGCCGGAGCGCGCGATCACGGCCGGTTCGCACCTCATGACGACGGATCGCGCCCGCGCGCACGCGCTCGGCCCGCTCGAGATCCCACGCCCCGTCGAGCGCGCGCGAGGAGGCGACCAGCTGATCGAGGCGGGCGCTCACGGCGCACCTCCATTCGGGTTGCGAAGATCGGGGCCGAGGCGACGCTCGAGCCTCGCCTCGGCGTCCGCGATGCGCCGCTTCACTGTCGCGAGCGAGACCTCGCAGGCGGCGGCGGTCTCGGGAAGACTGAGATGCTCGACGCGATGGAGCACCCAGGGGATGCGCAGATCCTCGGGCACCCGCGCGAGCGCATCGTACAGGTCGTCGACCGCCGCGCGATCGCGCGGGTCGGAGGAGCGCGGCGCGAAGTCGGCGCTCCAGAACGCGAAGATCATCCTTCGGCGACGGCGCGCGAGGACGCGGCGCGCGCGGCGAACGGCGACGGTGACGAGCCACGCGCGCGTGGCCGAAGGATCGACGAGGCGGCTCAGGCCCTCGATGGCGTCGACGAAGGTCTCCTGGACGATGTCATCGAGCTCGCCGTCGTCCCCCATGAGGCGATGGACGACGCCCGCGACGTAGCGCGCGTGCTTCGCGTACAGCGCTTCGAAATCGGCGCCTTCCACCCGGCCGCCGGAGGCGATCGGCGCGGACCTGGGCGCG
>JAYTBL010000263.1:0-22047 GCA_043736975.1 Polyangiaceae bacterium | reverse complement strand
ACCCGCGCATGTCGAGCGGCGCGACCGCCACGAACACGCGCACCGTCGGCGGCAGGCTCAGCACGAGCGCAGCGCCTCGAGCACGCGACGCAGCGTGGCAACCGAGCAGTCATCGCCGAACTCCACACGCGCGCCGGCGATCTCCAGCACGTATCGACCGCCGGCCGCGAGCTTCGCGCTCGAGCCCGTAGGCACGAGCTCGATCAGCGCGTGCGCCGGGGGCGGCGCCGTCGGCTCGCTCCGGCGGTGCGAGGCGGTCGTCCCCCGACGCGCGAGATTCACCTTCCAGGCGTTGAGTGAGCGACCGTCGATACCATGCGCCCGCGCCCACTCGCCCGCGCCGCGGCCCGCAAGCTTGGCTGCTCGCAGGCATCGCCGTGCCTCGCTCTCGTCGCCGATCTTCGGTGCACTCGCCACTCGCCACCTCCGCGTCGCGCACGAGCCCGCACGGCGCGACCGCGGGAATCATCCCGGCGTCACTGATGGGTCACCGGCGCCCGACGTCGCCCCGACCGACACCCGCGTGCTCACCTGCACGGGCCGCCGCTGGGATGCGACGATCACGCTCGACCAGAACCAGCGCCGACGCGGCACGATGACGATCACGCGCCGCGCCGACGGTGACCGCAGCGAGCCGCCCAGCGGCTCGTTAACCGTCGCGTACTCCGGCGATACCGGCGTCGACGACTACATGCGCTATGAGGGGGTCGACAGCGGATGGCATTGGGGCTAGCGCCGCTCGCAGATCAAACGGAGGCTTTGGTAGTCGTCGGGAACCTCCGTCACCTCTTCACGGCAGTCGAACCAACTCGCCTTGTCGCAACCCTCCGCATAGTAGGATCCAGGGCGACTGCCGCGCAACAACCGGGACTCCCACCTGACAGAGACTTCGCTGCATGAGAGGTCTCCCCGCGCGAAGAGCTTGAACGCGGTAAGCATAACGCGTCGCCGATTCACGATGCTCCCGTCGCGCAACCGATACTTGGTCATGACACAACCCATCTGCGGCGCGATCGTGATTGCGGCGAGTAGAGAGCACGTCATGACCATGCAACGACGACTCCGCGTGCTCATTGAGCAAAGAGTAGCACTCAGTTCGACCCCGAAGGCACCGATCGCCAACCCGGCCACCAGCGGCCACCCTCCTCGGAATCCAACGCCCCCGACCACTGGCGCTGGGCCGGCGCTACCCGCCTTGCCAGCCATCGGCCGCTAGCTTGGACTGCACGCTGACTGCACGCTGACTGCACGCGGACTGCACGCGGACACGCGCGGTGGGCGGTGTCGCGGAGTTCGGGGCGTCAGCGCTCATGCGACCGCGCGTCGTAGGTCGACCATCGCAGGATCGGTGTCGCGTTCACGGAAGAAGAGGGCGCAACGGCGAGCAGGATGGTGCTCTCCGACGAACCGTGACGGTCGAATCGTCGGGCCGCAGGATCGACGCGATACGGCGCCAGCAGCAACGCTGCACGGACCGGCGTTGGCGGTCTCCACGATGGATTCCACCATGCTTCAGTCGCGGCGATGATGTGGACATCGACATGGATTTTCGGCGACCTCGTAGATCCCGATCACTCCGATCGCGATCGGCGGCCGGGGCGATCGCGGCTGCCGTCATCATCGCGTGCGGTAGCAGCTCGCGGGATGGGTTCGGCAACAGCACGGACCCCACCGGCACGTTCGACGACGCTGCGGGCTCGTTGCCGCGCCAAGGCTCCCGCCTCTCGCCCCATGCGGTCGAGGGGGGGCGCGGTCGTCGCTTCGGTTCTGCACGCGCCCTGGCTCGGAGGAAGGTCTGGCGTGGCGAGCCCGTACGAGCGCTTGCACCATGCGCTGCTCCCGGTTCGTCTCTTCGCTCTCCCTCCTCATGGTCGTCGCCGCCTCTTGCTCGAAGCCGAGGGAGACGCCTGGCTCCAGCGCAACGACAGCGGCGTCGAGCGTGGCTCCACCAAGCGTGGCTCCACCAAGCGTGACGGGGGGGCCGTCGACCAAGGCGAGCGAGAAAGACGGAAGCGCCAGGAAGTCCTGGCCAAAGGACATCGAAGCGAGGCTCGCGAAGGCTGGCTGGACGGTCGACGAGAGGGAGGACGAAGACGTCGACGGATGGCCCTCCCTGTTCATGAAGCTGCAGAAGGGCGGGGACGACGACGCCCGAGCCGCGAAGGTATGGATCGACGCCTTCGGGGAGCCCCTCGAAGGCCAGCCGAAGCCCAGGGTCGACGTCGGCAAGGGCGCGCTCCTCCGGTTCGCGTGGCAGCCGTCGGCTCCCGCACAGGAAGGGCCGGACCTGGCGGGTTTCTCCAGGGACGTTCTCGCCGTCGCTGCACCCGACAAGGCCACGGATCGCCTCTTCAACACTGATGGCTTTGACCGGGCTTTGGCGAAGTGGGGGATGGCGATCTCCCCCGGTAGCGGGGGGGGGAGAGCGCGCGGGGACGTGATCTTCAACCACCGCCGCGCGAACGCGAAGGACGGAGGCGCGCTGGCGATCGAGGTCGTCCACTTCCCGAAGGCGCTCGAGAAGGGTACGGCGCGCCTCCTCGGCACCACGCTCGTCGCCGTCCAGGCGGACCGTCCCGCGACGGCGACGGCGATCCTCGCGGCGCTCGGCGGCTAAGGTTCCGGCTCACCCCCCGCTTGCGAAGCGGCATCCGGGGTGCGCTCGAGGGTCCCGCCGAACGAGTGAACGTCAGCGCCCGGCCTTCAGCCACTGGAAGATGATCGCGATCGATCCGGTCAGATTTGCCGCCTGCATCTTGTTGAGTTTGGCCTTCATGGTCGCGTCGACGATCACGCCGTTCTGCTAGGGGACCAGCGTGATGTCGATGGTCATCTTCTTGGCCTCGAGGATGGTCCCGGCCAGCCAGTGCTTGAACTTCGACGTGTTGGTCAGGCATCCAGGTGGTCTGGAATCCGATGCGCCGGCCACGCGTGGCTGCGCGCCGTCGTGAAGGCCGCCGCGGCCGAGCACTACCGCTTCGCGGGCGCCTTTCCGGGACGCACGGTGACGGCGATGCGCGACTGCAGACGCATCTGCACGCTCTCGCCCTGCATCGCCACCCCGAACGACGAGTCCATGGAGAGCATCGTCGAGCCCGTGCTCGCGAGATGCACGAACGACGGCGTGACCTTGCCCGAGCCACCCCCGGATAGCGAGCTCAGCGTGGCGCTCGAGCCGGGCGGAAGCGCGGCGAGCTGCATGGGCTGGTTCGGCGGCGCAAAGAGCGCGATGGCGACGTCGGCCGCGACGCTGTCCGCGTCGAGCTTCGTCAGCGTGTAGACCATCTTCGTGTCCATCAGCGCTCCGCTGAGCGGAACGCGTGACGTCACTTCCCACCTCGCGCCTTTGCCGACCTGCGCGAAGCGCTCGAAGATCTGAGCCCGCTCGTCGGGGGCGATGCCGATCCCGGAATCGACCACCGACAGGGCCACGGCCCCGGCCCCGCTGTTCGCACGCACCTCGATCGTGACGCCATCCCGCTCCGTGAACTTCGCCGAGACCGGGTTTGTTGCCTCACTTGACGCGGGCGTGCGATGAAGAGAATAGCTCGGAGTCGTACGAGCGTTCCCCGTGCAAGAAGATCGCGCACACATGAATCAGGTGAACGAAGTCCCGCCCTTCCCCCCGGTTCCTCCCGCTCCCCCGTCGTCGGGAACGCTCGGCTCCAGCCGGCGCGAGTCCGACGCGATGGCGGCCGCGGACAGCGTGCGCGTGCTCAAGCCCCGCCGCGCCGCCCCCGCCGACGCCGTGCGGCCCACGCGCGCCGAGATCAACCTCGCGGCGCTGCGCCACAACCTGCGCGTGGTGTCCCGGCACGCGAAGACCGCCTCCGGTACCAGCGCGCACGTCTGGCCGGTGCTCAAGGCCGACGGCTACGGGCACGGCGCTCCCGCGGTCGCGCGGACGCTCGAGCGCGCGGGCGCCGAGGGCTTCTGCGTCGCGCTCCTCGAGGAGGCGGTCGAGCTCCGTGACGCCGGGATCCGCACCCCCATCCTGGTGATGGGCGGGTTCAACGCGCAGTCGCGCGGCACGTGCGAGGAGATCGCGGCGCGCGACGTCGTCCCGGTCGTCTACGACCTCTCGCAGATCGAGGGCCTCGCGCGCGCCGCGCGCGCGCTCGGTCGCCCCGCCCGCGCGCACCTCAAGGTCGACACCGGCATGGCGCGCCTCGGCGTGCGCATGGCCGACCTCGAGCGGTTTGCCGCGCGCCTCGGGGACCATCCCGAGGTCAGCATCGTCGGCCTGATGACGCACCTCGCCTGCGCCGACGCCGAGGTGGGGAGCCCCGAGGCGGGCTTCACCGCCGAGCAGGTCGCGCGCTTCGAGGAGGCCACGACCCGCCTCGTCCGCGCCGGCGCCTTTCCGCAGGGCATCCTCCGGCATGCCGCGAACAGCGCCGCGCTCCTGCGCGGTGACGCGCTCTACGACGCGGTTCGACCCGGCATCGCGGTCTTCGGGGCTTCGCCGGTCTCCCTGGTGGGCGCTCCCAGCGAGCTTCGCCCGGTCATGCGCGTGCGCAGCGAGATCGTCGATACGCGGATCATCGAGCCGGGCGAGAGCGTCGGGTACGGCGCGCTCTTCCGCGCGACGCGCACCTCGCGCATCGCGACCATCCCCATGGGCTACGCCGACGGGCTCTCGCGTCAGCTCTCGAACCGCGGCCACGTGCTGGTGCGCGGCCGCCGCGCGCCGGTGGTCGGCGCGGTCTCCATGGACATGTGCATGATCGACATCACCGACATCCCGGGCACTGCGCTGGGCGACGAGGTGGTCGTCCTCGGCGCGCAGGAAGGCGCGCTCGGCAAGGACACCATCACCGCCGAGGAGGTGGCGGCTCACGCGGGCACGATCGCGTGGGAGGTGATGACCTCGATCTCCCGCCGCGTGCCGCGCTTCTATCGCGAGCCCTGAGCGTCTACGCTCGGAGGACGGGGAAGCGAAGACGGTCCGTTCGCACGTTGGCGGCGCTGGTCGTCGCGCCGGCGGGCTGCACGACGAGCCTCCAGATCGACAACAACGCGCCGCCGATCAGGACTCCGCCGGGCAGCGAGACCGGCGCGGGATCTCTCGACGGCGGCGGCGACGGCGGGCTGGCGGACCTCGACGGCGCGCTCCTTCCGCTCGAGGATGCAGCGCCCGACCCGCTCGCGGACGCGAACGTCGATCACTACGTTCCGGGATGTCCGGGCTTGCTCTCCTGCGAGCGCGTGGTGTTCGTGACCGGCGCGCCGATCGCGGTTTTGCAGCTGGCGGACGCCGACACCGTCTGCACGGACCTGGCCAAGAACCCGCGCGCGCATTCCCGGATCGCCAACCGCCTTTTCCAGGCCTGGACGAGCAGCTCGGCGCGACCGGTAGCTGCGCGATTCGCGCGAGGCACGGGCCCCTACGTGCGCCCCGTCGGCGTCAACAAGGTGATCGCCGCCAACTGGACCGACCTCACCGACGGGAACGTCAACGCCATCTTCCACGACGAGACGGGGAAGGCCTTGTCGGCCGGCGTCAAGGTCTGGACCGGGACCACGCCGGCGGGGGCGGTCACCACGGCCAACTGCGGCAACTGGGCTCTCCCTGGAGACAACGCGACCGTGGGGGTGGTCGGCGGCGCGCAGGGCAACTGGTCGACCTTCACGGTCGTCCCCTGCACCGCCCAGGACGCCCACCTCTACTGCTTCGAGAAGTGAGCCGCGATTCGCGCTAAGGTCCGGGCGTCGTGGCAAACGCGAACACCGAAGGAGCTGGCGAGACGCCCAAGGCGAAGAGCATCTTCGCGATGTTCGACGTCGTCCTCGACCCCCTGCTCGGTCTCATGGACGACCTGGGCGGGACGGTCATCCTCTTTGGCAAGGCGCTCACCTGGCTGGTGCGGCCGCCGCTGCGCATCTCGCAGATCCTGATCGCCATCGAGTTCATCGGCGCCGGCTCGCTCTTCATCGCGGGCCTGGTCGGGATGTTCACCGGGATGGCGTTCACGGTCAGCGTCATCGTCGGCTTCCGTCAATTCTCGGCCGAGGGCATGGTGGGCGGCGTCGTCGCGCTCGCGCTGGCCCGCGAGCTCGCGCCTGTGCTCGCCGCGGTCGTGGTCACCGCGCGCGCGGGCAGCACCATGGCCAGCGAGCTCGGGAACATGCGCGTGACCGAGCAGATCGACGCCATCACCACGATGGGCGTGAGCCCGGTCCAGTACCTCGTCGTCCCGCGCGTGCTCGCGACCACCCTCGTGCTGCCGCTGCTCGCGCTGTGCTTCGCGATCGCCGGCATGTTCGGCTCGTGGATCGTGGCGGTGGTCTGGCAGGGCATCGATCCCGGCGTCTTCTTCGAGCGCATCCAGACGTTCGTGAAGTTCGCCGACATCCGGATGCTGCTCGTGAAGAGCGCGCTGTTCGGCGTCATCGTCAGCACCATCTGCTGCAAGAAGGGCTTTCACGCCACCGGCGGCGCGCGCGGCGTCGGCGAGGCCACCGCGAAGGCCGTCGTCTCGAGCATCGTCGCCATCTTCGCCGCCGACTACGTCGTCACCACGCTGATGACCGACATCTAGCAGGTGGGGCTTCGCCCCTCGCTTCGCGAGCCTCCCCAGGATGCGACCTGGCCGGCGCGCCTCGCCTTCGGCGAATGGCGTTTCGCGCCGGAGAGCGCGCCTGGGTCTCGTGAGATGCGACCTGGCCGGCGCGCCTCGCCTTCGGCGAATGGCGCTTCGCGCCGGAGAGCGCGCCTGGGTCTCGTGAGATGCGACCTGCCTGGCGGCGCTGCGCGCCGGGGCGGGGTTACTTCGAGAGCTGGAGCATCAGGTCGATGGGCACGCGGGCGGCGCGGAGGAGCGCCGGATCCATCTCCAGGCGGGGGTCGAGATCGCGGAGCGAGAGGTAGACCTTCTCCATCGTGTTCTTCTTCATGTGCGGGCACTCGTTGCACGCGCAGTTCGCTTCGGGGGGCGCCGGGATGAAGACCTTGTCGGGGGAGGCCTTCTGCATCGCATGGAGGATGCCCGGCTCGGTGGCCACGATCATCTCGCGCGCTTCGCTCTTGGTCGCGAAGTTCAGGATGCCGGTCGTCGAGCCCACGTAGTCGGCCATGCGCAGGATGACGTCGTCACACTCCGGGTGCGCGAGAAGCAGCGCGCCGGGATGGCGCTCCTTGAGGCCGGTGATCTTCCGCTCGCTGAACGTGTCGTGCACGATGCAGGTGCCCGGCCACAGGATCATGCTCCGACCGAGCTTCTTGTTGAGGTATCCGCCCAGGTTCTTGTCCGGCGCGAAGAGCACCGTCTTTTCGTCGGGGATCTGCGCGACGATCCGCTCGGCGTTCGACGAGGTCACGATGTAGTCGGAGAGCGCCTTCACCGCCGCCGAGCAGTTGATGTAGCTCACGAGCACAGCGCCGGGATGGCGCGCCTTCCACGCCGCCACCTTCTCCGCGGGCGCGCCGGAGGCGAGCGAGCAACCGGCTTCCATGTCGGGCACCACCACGATGCGCTGCGGGTTCAAGATCTTCGCCGTCTCGGCCATGAAATGCACGCCGGCGAAGCAGATGACGTCGGCGGTGGTGGTGGCCGCCGCCTGGGCGAGCTGCAGCGAGTCACCGATGAAGTCGGCGACGTCCTGGATCTCTCCGTCCTGGTAGTAGTGCGCGAGGACGACCGCGTTCTTCTCCTTCTTCAGGCGAGCGATCTCGTCCTCCAGGTCGAGCGACGGATCGACGGGCTGCTGGGAAGCGCGCCCCGCGATGGGCAGCGAGCGAGTCATCATGGCGCTCTACCGTAGGGCCGCGGCCGGGGCCCGTAAAGTCGCTCTCTCGCAGGCGAGTCGCAGTCGGCCGTCTGCGGCGATGGCGGCGCGGGCGGCGGGAGCAACGACCTCTTCGGATGCGGCACCACCGGCACGCCGGTGAGCAACCGCGGGCCCCTCGACCGCACCTCGGGAGACCTTTGTTCAGCGCTGCCCGGACGGTGGGCCTGCAACTCCCCGACGATGGAGCGCGACGTGGTGACGAAGACCGCGCTCGGCGGCGGCGTCCTCTGCTGCAAGGACCGCCTCTAAGCTTCCGGTTCGCGGCCCAGGAGCTTGCCCGCGAGAAACGGGCCGAGCGCCTCGTTCATCATCGCCTCGACCACCGCCTCGACCGCGAGGCGCTGCGAGTCCTCGGCAAAGACGAACTGGATGCCCATGCCGGCCGGGCTCTCCGCGGTCGCGGCGGCGTCCGTGATCACCCACTTCACGACGCCCTTCAGCTCGAGCTGCACGCCCTCCGGAAGGGCCAGGACGAACTGGAACTCGGTGCCGATCTCGAGCGCCTTGCTGGTGCGGATGAAGGTCCCGCCCTTCGAGATGTTCTTCGTGTA
The DNA here is from genome assembly GCA_043736975.1 of Polyangiaceae bacterium. Lineage (GTDB taxonomy): Bacteria > Myxococcota_A > Polyangia > Polyangiales > Polyangiaceae > Labilithrix. The sequence goes on along the minus strand of JAYTBL010000263.1, from coordinate 13,705 downwards.
GTCCGCAAAGAACGTGTTGAGGCGCTTGTAATCGACGCGGAGCGTGATGGGCGCGCGGTCGTCTCGGAGGCGGGCGCTGGTACGCTCGTCGTCCTTTCCTTCCGTCATTGCTGGCGAGGATACCTGATAGCTTGAGCCCATGTGGGACGTCTTGAGCGCGAGGCTGGGCTCGCTGCGGGCGCTCCGGGACAACCTCCGTGAGGCTCCGGAGCGGGTGCGCACCTCGGCGCGCCTGGGCAGGCAGAGCGGGCTCATGTGGTCGCTCACCACGCCCGGTCTGATGGCGCTCTTTCGCGTGTTCACGAGCGGCTCGCAGAACCCCTCGCAGATCTACCGGATCCACGCGAAGAACTCGCCGAGCAAGCCGGCGCTCATCTGGCGCGGCCGCAGCACCAGCTTCGCCGAGCTCGACGAGCGCATCGACCGCGTGTCGGGCGGGCTCGTGCGGCGCGGCATCGACCGCAAGAAGAGCATCATCCTCATGATGCGTAACCGACAGGAGCTCGTGGAGGTCGGTGCCGCCGCGGCGCGGGTCGGTGCCGCGGCGGTCGCGATCTCCTGGCGCTCGACGCCCAGTGAGCTCGTCTACCTCGCCACCCACTCCGGGGCGCGGGGCATCGTGATCGAGGAGGAGCTGCTGCACGTGCTCGAGGCGGTGAAGGACGCGCTGCCGGCGGTCTTCCTCGAGAACGTCTTCGTGGTGGATGGCGACGGCGTGGCCTCGAGCGTCCCGACCACGCCCTACGACGCGCTGGTCGAGGAGCCCGCGCCCAAGGTCGCGCCGAACCTCGGCCTCGACGACGAGGCGGCGGTCGTCATCTACACGTCGGGCACCACCGGCAAGCCCAAGGGCGCGGTCCGCAAGTTCCCGAAGGACGTGATGCAAGCGGCCTTCTGCTTCATCAACGAGACCCCGCTGCGCGTCGACGACGTGCACCTCGTCACGTGCCCGCTCTACCACTCGACGGCGTTCGGCTTCATGTCGTTCGCGCACATGCTCGGGCAGACGGTGGTGCTCATGGACGAGTTCAAGCCGGAGAGCTTCCTCGAGCTGGTCGATCGCTACGGCGTCACCACCAGCGCGATGGTCCCCACCATGCTCCATCGCGTCATGGAGCTGCCCCTGGAGACGCGCAAGAAGTACGACGCCCGCACGCTGCGCGCGATCTTCTCCGGCGGCGCGCCGCTCCCCGCTGCCGTCGCCATCGACTTCATGGACATGTTCGGCGACGTGCTCTTCAACTTCTACGGCGCCACCGAGACGGGCCTCGTGACCCTCGCGAAGCCCGCCGACCTCCGCGCCGCGCCCGGCACGATCGGCAAGGCGCTCCCCATGAACGAGATCCGCCTCATCGGCGAGGACGGGCTCGACGTCGCTGAGGGCGCGGTCGGCGAGCTCTACGTGAAGAACAAGATGCTCGTCAGCGGCTACCACGACGACGAGGAGGCGACGAAGCAGAGCATGCTCGGCGGCTTCTTCAGCGTCGGCGACCTCGCGCGCCGCGATGTCTCAGGGCACTACTTCATCGAGGGTCGCAAGCGCGACATGGTGATCTCCGGCGGTGTGAACGTGTACCCGGCCGAGGTCGAGGGCGTGCTCGAGCAGTACCCGGGGGTCCGGGAGGTCGCGGTGGTCGGCGTCCCCGATCGCGAGTGGGGCGAGCGCGTTCGCGCGTTCGTGGTGATGAAGAGCGGCGCCGCGGCCGACGAGGGGGCGCTCGAGCTCTTCGCGCGTGATCGGCTCGCGGGCCCGAAGGTGCCGCGCGACTTCGTGTTCATCGAGTCGCTGCCCCGGAACCCGACCGGCAAGGTCCTCAAGCGCGAGCTGCGCGGGATGGCCTGAGGCCCAGCCGCCGCGGCTGTGGTAGCCTGAAGTACACCCTGTGGCTGTCAAACCCGGCGATATCCTGGGGAACAAGTACCGCGTCGACGCGCTGATCGGTCGTGGCGGCATGGGGCACGTGTTCGCGGCGACCGACACCTCCGGGCCCGCCCCGCCGGTCGCGATCAAGGTCGTCAGCCGCCTGGTCTTCGACGAGACCCTCATGGCGCGGCTCCACCGCGAGGCCGAGGCCGCCGCCCGCATCCGCAGCGAGTACGTCCCGCGCGTGCTCGAGGTCTCCGATACCGCCGACCAGGAGATGTTTCTGGTCATGGAACGGCTCGTGGGCGAGCCGCTCTCGCAGCGCATGCGGGACAAGGGCCCGCTGCCCTGGCCCGAGGTCGTCCAGATCGGCGAGGACGTGCTGCGCGGTCTCATCGACGCGCACACCGCGGGGGTCGTGCATCGCGATCTCAAGCCGAGCAACGTCTTCCTCGCGCAGAAGGGAGGCCGCGCGCGCGCGATGGTCCTCGACTTCGGCGTGTGCAAGATGGACACGGTCGACACCCAGCACCTCACCGGAACGGGCGAGTCGATCGGCACCGTCGCCTACATGGCGCCCGAGCAGATCCGCGGCGCCTCCAAGGTCGACGACCGCGCGGACCTCTACGCGTTCGGGGTGCTCGTCTTCGAGATGCTGTGCGGACGCCTCCCGCACGACGGCCCGAGCCAGATGGCCATCCTCGCCAGCAAGCTCGAGAACGATCCCGGCCGCGTGCGGGATTGCTCGCGGGTGCCCGTTCCGGACGGCCTCGATGCGCTGGTCGCGAAGGCGCTGGTGCGCGATCCGAAGGCGCGCTTCGCGTCGGCGCAGGAGCTCCTGAAGGCGTGGCGCAAGCTCGGCGCGCCCGACGTCGCGTCGGCGCAGGCGGCGGAGGCCGACACCGAGATCACGATCCACGATCCGCACGACGCGCCGACCACGGTGGGCCACGGCTATCACGAGCCGACGGCGCACGGCAGCGGCGGGATGATCCCGGTCGAGGCGCATCCCACGCAGACCGCGCTCACCGGTGGGATCTCGCTCGGGAAGGGCAGCGGGAGCGGGCGCGTGGCGTTCGCGCTGGCGGCCTTCGCGCTCGTGATCGGCGGCGTCTCGGTGGCGGCGTTCTTCGCGCGCGGACCGGAGGCGGTGCGCGGGGCGGCGGCGGCAAGCGAGAGCCTGCTCCCGAGCCCGAGCGGCGGCGGCGGGGGCGGGGGCGGCGTGAACCCGAGCCCGAGCGCGAGCGCGATGGAGGAACCCTCCGCGAGCGCGCCTCCCGAGATCGATCTCGACGACGCGGGGGCGGTCAAGGCGCGGCCGGTCAAGGGACGCCCCGCGCGGCCTGCTCCGCGGTCGAGCGGACCGCACATCACCTCCCAGCCGCGGTACTGAAGGGCTCTTCTCGTGACGCCGCGCGGACGCGTACTCTTCGGGGCGACCGTGCTCGGGCTCTCCCTCGTTGCCGCGCCGCGCTCGGCGCACGCGCAGGACAAGCCCACGCCGGCCGAGGTCGAGGCGCGCGAGAGGTCGCGCGTCGCGTTCCGCAAGGGCGTCGCGCAGCTGCGCGCGCAGGATTGGACCGCGGCGCGCGCGTCGTTCGAGGCGGCGTGGAGCCTCTTTCCGCATCCCAGCATCCTCCTCAACCTGGCGATCGCGCGCCTCCACACCGATGATCCGGTGCGCGCCGAGCAAGATCTCGTGCGCTTCCTCAGCGAGGACGGGGGGGCCTCCGCCGACGAGCTCGCGAGCGCCCGCGAGGCCCTCGCCGATGCGCGCTCGCGGCTCGGCTCGCTGCGCGTGATCGTGTCTCCGCCGATCGCGCGCGTCTCGGTCGACGGCACCGCGGTGGAGACGGTGCGCCGCGCCGACGCCGGCGCGGGCGGCGTGGTCGCGGAGATGCGCATCAAGCCTGGTCGTCATGCGGTGAGCGTCGAGGCCGAGGGCTTCGTGGGAAACCAGCGCAACGTGGACGTGATCGCGAAGGCCGAGGCCGCGGTCACGGTCACGCTCGTGGCGGCCTCCGCCAAGGTGGTGCCCCCGCCCGAGGCGCCCGGCATGTCCCCGCGCAGCATCGTCGGCTGGTCGCTCGCCGGCCTGGCGGGCGCAGCGCTGGTCACGGGCGGCGTGACGGCGCTCCGCGCGAGGTCCCTGTCGAGCGACTACGGCGACCCGCAGAGCCCGCGCTACCAGGACCCCGACGCGCGCTCCACGGGCATCACCTTCCGCACCGCCGCCGACGTCGCGCTCGGCGTCGCGATCGTCAGCGGCGCCGCGGCGATCATCCTGCTCGTCACCGATCTCGGCAAGGACGCCCCGGCGACGACCAGCGGAAGGTGGCGGACCCACCGCGGCGCGCTGGCGTGGTGACGTGGATCAGGTACCGGACCAGCCACCGTTGCCCATGCAGACGAAGTTGCACGTCTGCGCCTTGGTCGCGCAGCTCTTGTTCTGGCAGAGTTTGTTGCCGTTGAACGTCGCGGCGTTGTTGCACGTGCAGCTGAAGGCGCCGCACTCGCCGCTGATGGTGCACGCGTCGCCAGGTTGCTTGGGGCCGACCGGGCCGGCGTCAGGCGTCGTGACCGGGGTGCCCGCCCATCCGCCGCGCGCGCTGCACGTCGTCGGGCACACGCTGGTCGCGGTGCTGCACGAGCCTCCCGAACAGGGCGACGGAGCGACGGGATTCCTTCCGTCCTTGCACGCGCAGACGATCGGCTCGCAGTCGGCTGCGTCGCTGCATTTCCAGCCGCCCTGGGTGGCGCAGGCCTTCGGGCATGCGGCCTCTCCCGAGGGCGAGCACCGGCCGTTGAAACAGGCGGGGTAGGTGTTCGCGCCGAAGCCCTGGTTGCACGCGCACTCCACGGTCGGCTGCGAGGTGATCTTTCCGCACTGGCCCGTGCCGGTGCACGGCTCTCGTTCGAAGACGCCGCCCGAGAAGCCCGCGGCGCCGCACGCCTCCTCGCACGCGCCGACGGTGTCGCAGCTTCCGCTCTTCTTGCAGATGCCGGTGGGCGAGAAATACGTCTGGTCCTTGCACTGGCAGAGCGCCGTCGGACACGTGGGATCGAAGCACGACGTCGCGGCGTCGGGGATGGCGCCCGAGCTGCCGCTCGATCCGGAGCTGCCGCTCGAGCCGCTCGAGCCTGCCTCTTCCCCCGGGCCCACGCCGCCGTCCGGTCCCAAGAAGGTGTTCGTGCCGGAGGAGCAGGCCGCGACCGAAAAAACGCCGAGACTCGCGACGAGTCCGAGCCGCAGCGACAGAGAGAGAAGCATGGATGAATCCTCCAGTAGAAAAGTCAGAAGCGGCCGCGCGAGGCGGCCTTTCCCTGGAGATGCGCGTCCGGGTCCGGACTTACGAAAGAATCTTCACCCCTCTGGATTCTCAGAGTGAGAAGGGGCTCCGGCCGGTTTGTTTGCGGCTGCCGCTTCCTACGCAGCTCACCGCGTTCTGCGCGTTGATGGCGCAGGTATGGTTGAAGCCGAGGGCCACCGCGACGGCGGCGAAGGTCGCTGGGAACGTGACGGTCGGCCCGAGCGCGCCCGGGGTGGGGCCGACCTCTCCCGCGAGGTTCGACCCCCAGCACAGCGTCTTGCCGTCCGCCACGATCGCGCACGCGTGATCGGAACCGACGAACAGCTTGCTCGCCGCCTCGACGCCGGCGACCTTCTGCGGCGGGCTCGGCGGACCGGCCTTGCCCGAGCCGAGCTGGGCGTTCGCGTTGCTCCCCCAGCACGTCACGCCGCCATTCTTGTAGAGTGCACACGCATGGGCACGCCCGGCTCCGACCGCCACGACGTCGGGATCGAGGCCCTCGACCGGCGAGGGCAGCGCGGTCTTCGGCGTCTTCGTGGCGAGCTGGCGCTCGCTGTTGTCACCCCAGCAGCGGACCTTGCCGCTCGCGGTGACCACGCAGGCAAACTGCCCGCCCATCGCCGCCGAGATATGGATCGCCGGTTCGTCGAGGCCGGCCACGTCGCGCGCGGCGAACTCGTCGTCGGTCGTGCCGGTGCCGAGCTGACCGGCGCCGCCGATACCCCAGCACTTGGCGCGGCCCTTCGTGGTCAGCGCGCAGCCGAACGAGCCGCCGAAGGTGATCTGCGCGACGTCGTTCGAGAGGCCCGTCTTGTCGTGCGGCTTCGGCATGTCGACGCTCTCGAAGGAGCCGGGGCCAGCGATCTCGCCGAACAGCGATTTGCCCCAGCAGCGCGCGGTGCCGTCGACGAGCAGCGCGCACTGCGCGAACGCTCCGCCGGCGATGGCGCGCACGCCCGACGAGAGGCCGGCGACCGCGAGCGGGGCATCGCTCAGGGCGGGCGTGAAGCTCCCGATGCCGAGCGAACCGTGAACGTTGTCTCCCCAGCATTTCGCCGCGCCCTTCGCGTCGACGGCGCAGGTCGAGAGGCCGCCCGCGGCGATCCGCGTCGTCGACGGCGTGACGTCGGCCGTCGCGCGTCCCGAGTCCGGGTCCCCGGTGCCGCCCTCCTCCACGCCGCCGCCCTCCGCGGCGTTCGCGCCCGCGTCGGCGCCGAAGCCTCCGACGTCACTTCGGTCGACACAGGCGCAGACGCCGGCGAGCATGGTCGACGCGATCACGAGCGGCACGAGCAACAAGGTATGGCGCAAGCCCGCGAAGTATGGGAGTGGCTCGGGCGATGCGCAACCTAGGCCTCGGGAGGGCAGCGGCCGCAGGGGGAATCGTGGCCCTCCTCACGGCTTCGCCGGCGCGCGCCGAGGGCGGAAAGCGCACGTCTTCGCTCGCCTGGGTGCGCCTCGAGGGGGCGGAGTCGTGCATCGCGGCCCCGGCGCTGGCCCAGAGCGTCGAGAGCCGGCTGGGCCGCAAGGTCTTCGTGTCGGCCTCGGACGCCGACATCACGGTCGAAGGGACGATCGGTCGCGGACCCAAGCAGGGGTTCCGCGCGCAGCTGCGCGTCACGTCGAACGACGGCACCGTCCTCGGCTCGCGCGACGTCGAGACGCGCGCTTCGACTTGCGACGCCATCGACGAGAAGCTTTCGCTCATCGTGTCGGTACTGATCGACCCCGACGGGTCGCTCGCGCCGGACAGCGCGCCGCCGCCCCCGCTCCCCGTCGCGCCCACGGTCATCGAGCGCGAGCGCGTGGTCGTCGTTCACGACCAGGCGCGAACGATCCCTCCGCCCTGGCGCTTCGAGCTCACGGTCGCGGTGATGGCCTCGGTCGGCTTGCAGCCCGGCGTGGGGGTCGCGTTCGCGCCGTCGATCATCCTCGACCCCCCTCATTTCTGGGCCGTCCGTGCCGGTGGAGGGATCGCCGCGACGACCTCGACCGACGCCCAGGGGGGCGCGAGCGCAGATGCCTCGCTGGCGCACGGCAGCCTCGCGCTGTGCCCACTCGCGACGCGGGGCGGGCGCGTCGAGGCGCTCGCCTGCGGCGGTGCGCTGCTCGGCGCGCTGCGCGCGCGCGGCATCGGCTTCGATACCACGACCACGACCAGCTCGCTGGTGGCAGGGCCGCTCCTGCTGGGGCGAACGTCCCTGAAGATCGCCGGTCCGGTGGTCGCCTCGCTCGCGCTCGACCTGGTGGTCCCGCTCGCGCACGCGGAGATCGGCTATCGCACGCCGTCGGGCGAAAACGCCCTCTTCCGTACCGCCCCGGTGGCTGCGATGGCCGAGCTCGGCATCGGCGTGCAGATCCCATGATAATCTGCCGCCTCTCCGAGCATTCCTAGGGAGAAGGTCGACACGGACCCTGAATCGCCTGAAATTCCGCTCGCAGACGTGTCGCGCATCGTGCGCGAGCACGGCGTGTTCGTTTGGCGCACGTTGCGTCGTCTCGGCGTTCGCGAGGCCGATATCGACGACGTCTGCCAGGAGGTGTTCGTCGTGGTCGTTCGCAAGCTCCCCGAGTTCGAGCCTCGCGCTTCGATCAAGAGCTGGCTCTACGGCATCTGTATCCGCTCCGCGGCGGCGCATCGCCGCAAGGCCCCCGTGCGACGCGAAGTACCCACGGAGTCTCCCGAGGAGGGAAGCGCGGCGCCTGGCGGAGGTCCGGAGGCCTCGCTCGAGAGTCGCGAGGCGCTCGTGATGCTGGATCGCGCGCTGGAGGCGCTCGATGCGGACAAGCGCGAGGTGTTCGTCCTCTATGAGCTCGAGGAGCTCGCGATGAGCGAGGTCGCGCAGGTCGTCGGCTGCCCGCTCCAGACCGCCTACTCGCGCCATTCGGCGGCCCGCGCGCACGTCGTCGCGTTCTTTCGACGGCTCTCCCTGCCCCTCGGAGGTGGACCATGAGCGACCCCGTTCGCCTCGGGCTATCGGCCGACGCGCCGCCGCTCGCGGTCGAGGCGCTCGAGCGCGCGCGCGGCGACGCGCCCGACGCCGCGCGGCTCGGCGCCATCGAAGCGGGCGTCCTCGCGAAGCTCGGGCTCGTGCCGGGTGGCGGTGATGCGGGCGGTGGCGACTCGGGCGGCGGCGGTGGACCGAGCGCGCCGCCGGCGGGCCCCGCGGGCCCCGCGGGCGCTTCGGGCTCCGCGGGCGCCTCGGCGCTGACGAAGGCCGGTGCCGCGACGCTCGCCGCGGGCGTGGCGATCGTCGCGCTCGTCGTGATCACACGCACCCCTGACGCCCCGGTGACGCCCGCGGCCATCGCCACCTACGGCGCGATGGATTCCTCGCCCGCGCCGGCGGTCTCGCTCGCAGAGCCAGGACCGCCGCCGATCTCGGTCGAGGATCTTCCCGCCGCGTCCGCCGCGCCGAGCGTGGCCGCGCGGCCCGCGCCGTCGGCCCGGCCGGCGGCGTCGGAGGAGGACCCCGGCGCGAGCGAGCACGCCGAGGTGGCGCTCCTCGCTCAGGCGCAGGCTTCGCTCGCTTCCCGACCGTCCGAGACGCTCGCGCGCTGCGATGAGCACGTTCGGCGCTTCGCGAGCGGAACGCTCGTCCAGGAGCGCGAGGTCCTCGCCATCGACGCGCTCCTCCGCCTCGGTCGCCGCCCCGAGGCCGAGGCACGCGCGAGCCGCTTCCGCGCATCCTTCCCGCGCTCCGGCCACCTCCGGCGCATCGAGGCCATCCTCGCGCCCTGATCAGGTCGCAAGGATGCGCAACGAAACCTTCAGAAGGTGCCGTCGAGTCCTTTCGCCGTGCACGTCTTGCACTCGGGCAGGGTCGTTGGCGTACGGATCGACGTCTGCGGGAGGTTCGGTGGGCGCAAAGTCGCCGGTGACGGGGCCAGCGTCTCCGTCGGACGGAAGGACATCGCGCTTCGTGGCCGCGCATCCGGCGATCGTCCCCGAACGACCTCGCGCGCCGCGTCGCGCACGAGCGCAGCGAGGTGCTCGCGAAGGCCGGCGTGCGCGTCACGCCGTGAGCGCGCGGAGCGCCTACACCGTTCGTGCGCTTCGTGCCGGGCCCGAGCGATCCGCGCTGATCACGGAGCGGCTCACGCGCGGTCGCTGGTGCGGGTGCGGATGGTGCGGGGGACGCGGCGGGGGAGGCGCGCGGTGAAGGTCGTCCCGCGGTCCTCGGTCGAGACCGCGTCGAGCGTCCCGGAGTGCGCCAGTACGATCTGCGAGGCGATGTAGAGCCCGAGGCCGAAGCCGGTGTTCGTCGTCTCGTCCCGGACGTGACGGACCATCGGCTCGAAGATGGTGGTCAGCGCGCGCTCGGAGATGGGCGGGCCCCCGTTGTGGACGGCGACCGAGACCCAGTCGCCGTCGTCGCGCGCCACGAGGAGGATCGGGTCGTTGGGGGCGCCGTGCTGGACCGCGTTGCGAACCAGGTTCGAGAGGACCTGGGCGATGCGGTCGTGATCCCACTCCCCGCGAAGATCCCCCTGCGGGGTGAAGCGCAGCGTGCCCGCGCGCACCACCCCGTCCTGCTCGGCGATGACCTGGCGGCACAACGGCTCGAGGTCCATGGGCAGGCGCACGATCGGGATCCGGTCGCCGAAGCGCGTCCGCGTCAGGTCGAGCAGATCCGCGATCATCCGGTTCATCCGGTTGGCGCTGTTCAGCATGCGGGCCGCGATCCGGACGCTCTTGTCGTCGAGCCCCTCCCGCCCGATGAGCAAGGTCGAGCCCATGATGATCGCCGACAGCGGGTTGCGCAGGTCGTGCCCCAGGATGCCGAGCGACTGGTCGCGGTAGTGCTCGCTGGTCTCCATGAAGCTGTCGACCGCCTCGGTCAGCGCCTCGTCGATCGACTCGTTGAAGCGCGTCACGCCGGCGCCGTCGGTCCCCTTGTGGGTCCACAGGCGAAGCACGCTCGCGCGGAGGGCGCGGTACTCGGCGACCAGCTGACCGAGCTTGAAGCCGTTCTCGATCCGCAGCGCAGCGTGGACCCGCCCGATCTCGCCGAGGCGCTGCGCGGTGCCCCGCCCCTTCGATTTCTCCGCCTGCTCCTCGGCGGTCTGGCGCGATCGCATATCGCCGACGATCGCCGTCAGGATGTCGTCGGCGTGATCGCGGAGCGCGCTCGCGGTCATGGTCGCGGCGGCGGGCGTGAGCGACTGCGCGAACACCCGCCACTCCTCCACGATCGCTGCGCGCTCCTCGTCGATGAACTCGGCCAGTCCTCGTTCCGTCATGGGTGTCCCTTTGCCGCCACCGCCGGCTCCTTAAGCTAGCACCCGCGGCGCGCCCGCCGTCGCCCGCACCTGAGGTGATTTATCGCTGCGACGGAGCAGAGCGCGTGCCGCGGTCGCGGTGTCGATCGCGTCTCGGCGACGCGTGCGCTCGATCGAGGCTCGCGCTGCTGCGCTGCTCGCGCTTGCCTACGGCATCGATCCCTCGGCGCGTCTGGTCGAAGGCATGACCATGCAGGTCTTCGCGCCCGCGGACGCCAATCTCACACGCACCGTCGTGCTCGGCACGAACGATGTAGGGCGATCGCGTCGTGGTGTGGGTGCCCGGCAACGGCGCGGCCTTGGGTCCACCGCCCAGGCGACGCCGATGTGCGACGCGGTCGCGCGTGTCGAGCGCCGTTGCGATGAGGGAGACCGCCGGACGACTGCACGGGCCCCAGGCTCTGGGCTATGCTTGTCGGGTGACGTCGCCGCCGACCCGCTTGCTCGAGGCGCTTCGTGCCGCTGTCGCGAGCGGACCTCGACTCCACCTCGCAGTGCTCTTCGGCTCGCGAGCAACCGGGAGGGCCCGGATGGGAAGCGACGTCGACCTGGGCATCTTGCCCATCGAACCTCAGCTGCCGATCGCCGAGGAGCTGGCCTTCGCGACCGAGGTCTCGGCGGCCACCGGAACGGAGGTCGACCTTGTACGCCTGGATCACGCCGACCCGCTACTCGGTCGAGAGATCGCCCGATGCGGGGTTTGCGTATTCGAGGCCCAGCCAGGAGCGTTCGTTGCGTGGCGTGCGTTCGCGGTGTCGCAATGGATCGAGTTCGACGAGATCATCGCCCCGCACCGCGAGCGATTTCTCCAGCGCCTGGCGAGTCGAGAGGCGGCTCCGTGACGAACCTGGTCCTCGTCACGCGCAAGCTGGCGACACTCGAAGAGCACCTGCGGCGTCTCCGGCAGCGAAGACCAGCCGCGATCGAGGCCTTCGAGCAAGATCGTCCTTCTGCAGGACGCCATCGCGATGGGCATTCTCGTCGTCGTGCAGGAGGCGATGCACCTCGCGCTGCACCTCGCGAGCGACGAGGGCTGGACTCTCGCTTCCACCTACCGAGAGGCCTTTGCGGTGCTTGCGCAGCAAGGGATCATCGATCACGAGCTGGCGACGACCCTCTCCGGCACGGCGCAGCTTCGCAACCGCATCGCGCACGGCTACGGCACCGTCGATGTGGCCCGGATCTGGAGCGAGCTACCAGCCGGGATCACCGCCTTGGAGCGGTTCGCCACGGGCATCTCGGCATTCCTAGCCCGCCTACCGAAAGCCGATACGTCGCCATGACGTGAGGGACCGAGCGAATCAGAAGCTAGCGCGCCACGTTGTACGCGATCGAACGAATTACGAACCTCCCGTACGTCCACTCGCCGGACGAATCGGCCCAGTTCGCGTCACCAAAGGCGCCGATGCGAATACCGTCGACCTCGCGGTAGCCAGAGATTGGGGTGGACCATGGCACGTTGCGGTCGCCCAGATCCACGTCCTGTGGACGGTCGCGTGAGAAAAAGCCCACGAGATCGCCCTCGCTATCGAAGGTGATCTCCGCCGACACGGTGTTGCCCGCGTTCGTGAACGTGGCCTTCACCGTGTGAGCGCCGGTGGTCGTCCAGGTGAACGGCAGGTCGAGCACCGCGGCGGGCGCCATTACAACGATGTCGTTCATGAGCGTGACTGTCTCGGCGCGCGTCAGCACCGGGCCACTCTTGTCGACCATCGGCCAGACGCCGGCGATCTTCACCTGGAACGTCGCGGCGTCATCGACGTAGCGATGGAAGACGTCAATCGGAACCCCGCCGCGCGTGGCCTTCATGTGGAATAGCCGTGCCGGCGAATCGAAGAACTCGTACTGCGTGGCGGTGGACGCCATCCACGGCGCCGTGGCGCTGCTGCGCATCTGGGCATCGAAGCGCACGCGCATGTTCCGAATGTGCGGTCGGCCGACGGCGCTCCCGCGCCGCAGATACGTCTGCATCAGCGGTGGCAGGCTCGACAGGTCCGCATCTGTGACGATCGCCGATGGGCCTCCCTGCCGCTTCAGCAGCGCGTCCCGATCGCGGGCGAAGCGCGAGCTGAAGCTCGAACGTCGGGCGTCCAGCGCCGACAGCACCACCGGCACGAGCAGCAACAGATTCATGAGCGTGCCAAACTTCGCGTCGCTCCATCGCTGGGCTATCAATGCCTGCGACAGCAGCAGGCCACACAGGCCCAGCCACCACCACCACTCCGTGTTGAGTGCGAAGCCAAGGGCGGCGCCCATGAGCAGCATCGCTGCGATGAGCCATAATGCGCCGCTGAGCGGTGAGATCGGGCTGCTGAGCGCGGCGACCGCCGCCCACTTGAATCCCTTTGCCGCGCCGAGCAGATGGATCAGGCCGTGAGCACCAATCAGGACGGCAAACGCTATGCGCATCCCGAACCGCACTTGCATGGGCGAGGCCAAGTCGGAGAGGACCTTGCCTTCCGACGTGAGCCACACCACGTATTTGCGACGTGAGCGCGATCGTGGCCAACGAAACGGACGTGAGCAGGACGAGTCGACCGAAGGAGAGGGAAGAGAAGGGCAAGCGGGGCGTCATTGACGCTACAGAGCCGCGAGCAATTGGACCTCCTATCTAGAGCGACTCGGCGCAGCGGAAGCCGAGCTGCACCACCGCCAGATCTCCGTTGTAGGTCGCGCGCTGCGTGGTCTGTGCCTGGTACGGGCGCCCGTTCCAGCTACCGCCGCGCGCGAGGAAGGAGAGCGGCTCCTCGGCCTTGTCGCAGCGCGGATCGACGAGCACGGGCGGTCCGTCGCTGCAGCGGCTGTCGTAGGGCGCGAACTGGTCCGCGACCCACTCGCCCACGTTGCCGCCCATGTGCCGGAGCCCCAGATCGTTGACGTCGTCGCCCTCGGTGACGGGCCGTGGTCCGAACGGGACCTGCTCCCCGCTGGCGCTCAGCCGGCACGCCGTGCTCGCGCCAGCGACCTCGTCGCCTTCGGCCGGTACGCGAGCGCGCCCGACGATGGCGTAGCTGCACGCGTCGGGATCGGCGCCCCAGGGGTAGCGATTCTCCCGATCGCGATCACCGGCGGCAAACTCCCACTCCGCCTCGGTGGGGAGACGCGCGGCGCGCGCCGCACACGCCGCCACCGCCCGCGCACGCGTGATGCAGTTGACAGGGTAGTCCTCGAAGTCGCCGGGCTCGAGCGTGTACGTGCAGACCGGCGCGTCGGCCGAGCGCTGGACCGGTCGATCGATGCCGGTCTT
>JAYTBL010000262.1:0-1815 GCA_043736975.1 Polyangiaceae bacterium | reverse complement strand
GTCCTGCGCGCGAAGCTTGAGGCCGATCTGCCTGCGGAGCTCACCATCGGCCAGGCGCGCCGTTGCCGTCGACGGGCCGCGGTAGACGAAAGCGAGCTCTGCGGTGCGGCTGCGGTCGTTCGCCAGCTCCGCTCGCATGCCGCCTTCGTCGACGTGGAGCGCGTGGGGCCCCGCCGCGGTGATGCTTCCCGAGCTCACGCAGAGCGCCGACGCGGCGACGGGCTGGAGCGCCGCTGCTCCGCTGATGGGCGCGAGCGTTCCCGACGCTGGTGGCTTCGGCGGAGCGGGTGCGGCACCACACGCGCCGATCGCGCCGACCAGCAGTGCGGCTGACGAGCTGCGCATTCGACCGAATCTAGCCGCTCCGCCGCCAGAGGCGCAACCCGCGGATAGAGCCGTGCTCGTCGGCGAGCGCCTACGTCGTCACTCGACAACGTCGCAGTTGCGTACCGACCCGCCAGGCGGGATGCGCAGCTCGAAGTCGAACTCACCGTTGTCGGAGCGCGTGCCGACGGGGCCGTCGACCGAGAGCGCCACGCGTGGGAGCGTGCCCACCCACACTGGAGCGCCGTCGGCGAACACGCGGAGGGTGTCGCCCTCGAGGTCGGCTCGTAGCGTGTGACCTTCATCGACACGGAGCTCCGGGAGCGGGCCGCTCTTCGTCGGCTTCACTGTCATGTAGCCGTTGTCGTGGCACTGGGCGTGCTCGGCCTGACCAGGGTTCGACTTGACCATCACCCAGAGCCCCTCTTCGGGAAGGATGTGCCACATCACGTAGACCACGTTGCACGTGTTCAACGCCCGCAACTTGAGCCCGATCTGCTGGCGGAGCGACCCGTCGGCGAGCGGCGCGGTCTCCTTGCTCGGGCCGCGGAAGACGAACGCGAGCTCGGCGGAGCGGCTGGTGTCGCCTGCCACCACGCCGCGCATGCCGCCGGCGTTGACCTTGAACGCCTGCTTGCCGAGGCCGGCGACGCGACCGGCGGTCGGACAGAAGCGCGACTCCTCGATGGCGACGAGGGCTCCGGTGCCGGTGCCCTCGGGAGCGTGCTCGAGGCGCGCGAGCTCGGTGGCGATCGCACGGGCCTCGACCTCGTCGGGTTCGTCATCCGGAGAACCGGCGCAGCCGGCTTTCGGCGTGCCGAACGACACGCCAAGCAGGACCACCGCGACGCCGCCAGCAATCCACCAGAGTCGACGCGAGGACCGACGACGATTGAGACCGGCCATGCGCGAGTGGAGGACGGCGGCGCGCGCGCGACCTTGAGGGATATCCGTCGCGAGACGAGGATCCTGACCGGGTGGCGAAATCGCCTGAACTCGTCGCGGATGTCGGCCGTTCTCGGCTCCGTGAAATTCCGTCGTCGCCTGCTCGGATTCTGCACCTAACTCGCCGCATCCACGGTGCTCGCCTGCTCGCTGGCCGAACACGGATCCGCTCCCTCGGCGCCGAGCACTTCCGTGGTAGAGGGTGCCGAAACGGGAGAGCGATCTCAGGACGACGCGGACGCGGACGCAGGGCCAGCATTCCCGTTACGACCCCGAGGTCCTCGTCTTCGCCGCCCAGGCCGGGGATGGCGGCACGTCGTTCGAGCTCTTCACCGTGCGCTCGGACGGCGCCGAGCTGAAGCAGCTCACCGACACGCCAGGTCACGAGGAGAGCTATAGAACGCTCGCATGCTCGCATCCGTGGGGCCACTCTCGCCGTCTGCATGGCGGAACGTGTCAACGATTCTGAGACAGGCGATGCCAGAATTCCATGTTGCGATCTAGCCGTCGAGGTGCAGCCGGCGTAGCGCCGCGAGCCCTTGCGAC
>JAYTBL010000261.1:0-4812 GCA_043736975.1 Polyangiaceae bacterium | reverse complement strand
TTCTGTCGAGTCCGCGATGTCCTCGTTGCCCCCGGAAGATTTGCTGCCGGTCCTCGTCGCCGATCTCGCGGACGACGAGGCGCACGAGATCCTCGAGGCCGCGGCGTTCACCGGTAGCCAGATCTACGTCCCGCTCGACGTCGCCCCGGTGAACGCGGCTCAGCACGTCCTCGAGGTGCACCTCCCGAGCATGGCAGAGCCGCTCTTCTACCTCGCGCTGCCCCTCGGGCCGCCGACCGAGGACGGCTTCCCGATGCGCATCTCGCCCATCGACACGCATCCGCCGCGCGCGAACGCGAGCGACCATCCGCCGTCGGGCTCCGTCGTCCGCAGCCGCCGCGCCACGAAGAGCCTGAAGCTCAGCGCCAGCCATGCCGCCGATCTCTCTCAGGTCGGCCCGCTCCCCACCGGCCCCGGCGAACCGCTGCTCGGCCGCGCGCTCGCCGGCGGCAAGCTGATGATCGAGCACCTCATCGGTCGGGGCGGGGTCGGCGCCGTTTACAAGGCGCGCCACCGCGAGCTTCGCATGCCCGTCGCGGTGAAGGTGCTCCACGAGTCGTTCCAGCACGACATCGACTTCTGCCGGCGCTTCTACGCCGAGGCGCTCGCCGCGAGCCGCCTCGATCATCCGAACATCACGCGCGTCATCGACTTCGGTCAGGAGCCCGACGGCGTCCTCTATCTCGCGATGGAGTTCCTCGCGGGCATCGAGCTGCGCGCGGTGCTCGACGCCGGCGTCCTTCCTGCGCAGCGCATCGCCGAGCTGATGATGCAGACGTGCGCCGGGCTCTCGCATGCCCACGCGCGCGGCATCGTCCATCGCGACATCAAGCCCGAGAACCTGGTGATGGTCCCGGGTCAGGACGACGACGGGCAGCCCCTCGAGTTGGTGAAGGTCTGCGACTTCGGGATCGCCCAGCACCGCGCGCTCCCCACGAACGAGGCGCCAGGCATCATCGCCGGGACGCCCGAGTACATGTCGCCCGAGCAGTGCCGCGGCGACGCGCTCGACGCGCGGAGCGACGTCTACGCGTGCGGCATCGTGCTCTACGAGCTCGCCACCGGGCAGGTGCCGTTCACAGCCGAGCGCCCGCAGTCGATCCTCAACAAGCAGCAGTTCACGGCTCCGGCGCCGCCCTCGACGCTCCGGCCCGACATCGATCCGCTGCTCGAGCGGATCCTCCTCAAGGCGCTCGAGAAGGAGCCCGAGGATCGCCAGCAGAGCATGCGCGAGCTGCGGGCCGAGCTCCGCGAGCTGCTCAGCCCGGTGCTGGTCGATGCTTCGCCGCCGCCCGCGTCGGTGCGCAGCGCGCCCGCGGCGCCGCTCCCCTCGTCGCCGCGCTCCGTCACGCCCGCCCGCGCGGCAGGCCCCCCGGTCAGCCCGCCGCCGCTCCCGGCGCGCGCGCGCCCGGTCGCCAAGCCCGATGCGCCCGCGTGGCTGGAGCGTGGCCCGGTCTACGCACCGAGCGCCTACGGCCCGACGAACGCCGCTGAGCCCGCGTCACCGTCGGCGGCGCTCGCGGTCGACGAGGTGGCCGACGCGCTCCTCGACAACACCGCGGTATGGCTGCGCAGCTTCGCGCAGACCCCCGATCCGCGAGCCTTCGCGCAGGTCGCGCAGCGCCTCGAGCACACGCTTCGCATGCTCGCTGCCGCCGGCGAGACGCGCGCGCTCTGGGCGGTCTCGAGCACCCTCCACGGCATCGCGATGGAGGGGACGCAGGCCCTCGGCTCGCGCGCGAACACCGCCGTGACGCTGCTCCGCGTGTTCGACGATCCCGCGGTGCTCGCCCTGGTCGCGGAGCAGCTGCTGACCGGCTCCGAGGAGGCACGCGATCACGCCAAGCGCCTGCTCGTCCACGCGGGCGTCGCCGGCGCGCATGGGCTCTACGGCGCGCGTGTCAAGCTCGCGCACCATCAGGGCATCCGCGGAGTCTTCACCACGGTGCTCAAGGACTTCGGTCCCAAGGCCTGGCCGGTGGTGCGCGCCGCGCTCGAGAAGATCATCGCCAGCGACCAGTCGCAGAATCCGCGCGCGATGGAGCTCGCCGAGGACCTGCTGCTCTCGGTGCCGATCGTGGGCGACGAGTCGGCGGGGCATCTCGTCGTCAAGTACCTGCGGGTGAACGTGTCCGGCGTGTGCCGCGCGGCGACGGCGAGCATCGTGAAGATGTGGTCCGATCGCGCCAAGCCGCTGCTGGTCGGCATGCTGCAGAGCAAGGACGACGTGGTGCGCATTGCCGGTATCGCCGGGCTGCGCCAGCTCAACGGGATCGACGAGCACGTGGTGCCGCGCCTCCAGGCGATCCTCATGCGGCGCCTCCCGGCCGGAGAGGAGCTGCGCGCCGCCGCGGCCATCGCGCTCTCGCACACCTCGCCCACGGCCATTCAGCCTGCGCTCTCGCTGCTCACTCAGCTCCTCACGCCGCCGCGCGATGGCGCCGCCGACCCGCGCCACGCTACGTCGCAGGGGAGCGAGCTCACGCGCGAGGACGCGGTGGTGATAGCGGTCGCGCGCTCGCTCCTCACGATCGGCGGCAAGAGCTACCGCGGGCTCGTGGCCGAGCGTGCCGAGCGGAGCCCCGAGCCGCTCCGCACGCAGCTGAAGAAGCAGCTCGCGGGGTGAGCCGATGAGGGCTCGCCGCACGGTGAAGAACACACCGCCTCCCCGCAAACAGGTGCTTACCGCGAAAGTTTTGCGAGGTTGCGGCGCGCCCGACGGCGTCCGTCGTCTTGGACGGGTGGGAGGACACGTGAGTGACCTCCGCAAACACTTGCCACCTCGGAAACGATTGCGATGGTCCGCGGACGGCCATCGCGCGATCGTCGGGAGATCGTGCCCGGTCGGCGCGCGGACGGGCCGGAACGAATCGTGCTTCATGGAGGGGGGAGCAGTGTGGGCCGACGGAGGCGCACCGCGCGGTAATCGATGGACCGACGTCAGACCAGGTTTCACCGCATCGGCGTGGGCGTCACCCTCGCGATCACCCTCACCGGGCTCGGCGTCGTCGTCTCGTGCGCGGATGCGCCGCCGGCCAACGGCGGCGCCGGAGACCGCACGCAGCTCTCGCCGCCCTCGTGCGTGACGCCCCAGGCGGGGTGCCCTTGCACCCCCGGGCTCGAGGTGGCTTGCGGAGAGAAGTTCAGCGGCGACCAGAACTTCATCTACTGCTACCAGGGTCGGCGCGTCTGCGGCCCCGGAGGGACCTTCGGGGCGTGCCTTGAGGGGACGGTCGTTGCCCACGCGCTCACCTCCGTCGCCACGGCGGCGTTCGGCACGCCTACGGCGTGCAACGGGCTCGTCTCGGCGCCGTTGCGCGTCTGCGTCAGCGGCAAGCAGCAGGGCGAGTACTGCCTCAGCAACCTCGATTGCGCGAATGGAGTGAAGAGGTGCCTGGGCGGCGCGAACGACGGCGCCTCCTGCAAGAAGGAGAAGGACTGCGCCGATCCGGGCGTCTGCACGTCGTTCAACGGCACGTGCGCCGGCGGCGCCCGCAACGGATTCGGCTGCGATGCTCTCGCCGACTGTCCGGGCGGAACAGCCTGCACGCCCTCGGGCGGCGGCGGGGTCTGCGGCACCTACACCGGCATCTGCGACAACGGCACCCAGGACGGTGAGGCATGCAGCGCCGACGTGGAGTGCCCCGGCGGCCAGTGCAAGGGCGGCTACGGCAAGTGCCAGGGCGGCAAGGAGAACTCCAAGAAGTGCCGCCACAACAAGCACTGCAAGGGCGGAGCGTCGTGCAGCGCCGAGGACGACGCCGGCGCGCCGGGCGGCATCCTCGATCCCTGCGATCCCTACTGCAACGTCTACACCGACACGCCGGTCGGCATCGACGCCGGGCCCGGCTTCACGATGTCGGACGGTGGGATCACCGCGCGCGGCTGCGGCGACGGACTCCTCGCGGCGTTCGAAGCGTGCGACGACGGCAACGCCATCAGCGGTGACGGCTGCACCTCGGGCTGCGCCCTGGAGCCTGGCTTCCAGTGTCCCGTCCCGGGCAGCCCCTGCACGCCCAGCACCTGCGGCAATGGCACGCAGGAGGGCACCGAGGGGTGCGACGACGGCAACCTGCGTCCCTACGATGGCTGCTCACCGGATTGCACCCGCGAGGTGACCTGCCCCTCGCCGCTCGGCGCGACCGCTGCGCCGTGCGTCGCCGTCTGCGGCGACGGCATCAAGTTCCCGAGCGAAGCCTGCGACGACGGTAACCTCAAGCCCGGCGACGGCTGCTCCGCGACCTGCACCGTGGAGCCCGGGTCGACCTGCGTGACGGTCACGGCGCCCTCGCCGCCCACCCTTGACGTGCCTGCGATCTATCGTGACTTCACGCCCGGGACCAGTCCGGATTTCCAGCCGGGCGCGCTGGGCACATGCGTGGGTGGCCCCGCGCTCTGCATCGGGGCTGACCCCTTCAACGTCCGGCTGGGAATCCCGGATGTGACGCTCGCGGCGGACCGAGAGCCGGTGTTCAACACGTCCCAGGGCTTCGGCATCACCGCCATGTCTTTCAACGCGTGGTACCACGACGTGCCCCTCACCAATCAGGTCATCCTCGGCAAGTCGATCCGGCTGAGGAACATCGCTGGATCGTACGTCTTCGACAGCGCCACCGACACGCCCTACAACCTCCCCAACATCAACTGCGGCAACGCTACGGCGACCACGACCTGCGCCTCGCTCACTGGCTTTTATCCGCTCAACGGAATCGGCTTCGGAAACTACGCCCTGACGGGCCGCAACTTTCATTTCACGAGCGAGGTCCGCTATCCCTTCACCTACGCAGGCGGCGAGGTGCTCTCGTTCACGGG
>JAYTBL010000260.1:0-4816 GCA_043736975.1 Polyangiaceae bacterium | reverse complement strand
TACCGGAACGACGACAGGGAAGGGCAAGCAGGCTGTGAACGAGGTCGATGGGGAAGTGTAACTGTCGTTAAGGGGAGTTCGTAATTGACGTCAGGCAGGCGCCCCATGCACCTACGTATCGTCGATGACATCGTTGGGACCGTCGGCATCGTTCACCGACTCTGTCGCGTCATTGCTCGGGACGACCCGGATCTCAGCAAGCATATGAAGCGGGTCATCAACTCCGTCGGCCTCAACGCGGGAGAAGGTCTTCACGCGCGCGGCGGCAATCACACCGTTCGCATCGAGAGCGCAATGACTAGCGGGCGGGAGGTCATCCTCGGCCTCCGCATCGCAGGCGCAGCTGGCTACCTGGAAGCGGCGCGCGTGGCGCGCGTGGCGCGCGAGGTCGACGCTGTCGACCGCATCGTCGCCACCCTCAGCAAGCTCGCTTATCGACCGAGCTGAGCCCTGAGCCCGGTGCCGCCGGCCTCGCGCCGGCGGCATCGCTACTTTGCCTGCGCCTCCGCGCGGGGCCGCTTACGGTCGTAGTTGCCCATCTTGACCTTCACGGCGCGTGGATAGAGTGCTGCCCCCAGCACGCGAAGCACCATGGAGCCCGGGGCCGCGACAGCATCGCCAGGGTCGCGGGCGACCGCTTCGTTCTGCTTCCCGGTGATAACCGCGCGCTGGCGGGTGGCATGTCCGTTGCTACGCGAAAGGCTATGATCTTCCGAGCCGCCCTCGTCCTCGTCGCCGCCTTCTCGATCTCGGCCACCGCATGCGGAGAGACGCAGAGCAGCTTGGCCTACGTGGTGCCCTCGACCGGCGTGCAGACGTCCGAGCTCCAAGGCACCTTCATGATCCGCGGAGACCGCGGAAAGCTCACCGCCAGCGCGGCCTTCTCGAACGCGGCGACCGGCGACATCGTGCAGCTTGCCGGTGCGGACGCCGTCTACTGCGACGGCGTGAAGCTCGAGGCGTCGAGCACGTGGCTCGGCGTGGAGATGCCGCGCAAGGCCGCAGGCGAGGTGTACGAATTCGAGCTGCGGCGCGCGGGCGAGTCGGTGCGCGTCCGCGTGCTCGCGATCGACGCGGTGAAGCTGCTGGCTCCGGCCGCGGCGGCGGAGCTACGGCAGACCGCCCCCCTCGAGGTCACCTGGACCCCCGCCGCGGGAACGAGCATCGACGCTCAGCTCTTCGCGAACTGCGCGATGTCGAACGCGAAGAACGTCGCGGAGTCGGGCTCCATCATGCTTCCCGGATTCACGCCGGTCGGGCTGCCGGGCGGGCCGCAGAACGCAGCCCCGCCGCCGTGCAGCGGGACCGTGTCGCTCGTCCGCTCGCAGCAGGGCGAGGCGCGGACGGCGCTGTCGCGGGCGATCACCCTCGCCGAGGAGACCGACCGCGTCCCGGTACGCGTGGTCGAGTAGCTACGGCTTCCAGTTCGAGATCAAGGTGATTGCCAAGCTGCCCGGCTAACCCCTTGTCGTGCGAATCGCTCTCGCGACTGACGAAGAGGGGCGCTCCAGGCTCAGCGGCCACGGACCTTGAGCACGGTGTCTCCCGGGCGGTTCTCGGGCGTGAGCTTTCCGTAATGGATGTAGCCGTCGAAGACCTCCCCGCGCGGTCCGTCTTCGGTGACCTCTGCGCCGATGGGGTTCGCCTCGCAGCGCGCGCTCGGAGCCAGGGTCGATACGAACATCGGCTGGGCAGGCGGAGCCGGAAACGCCGTCGTGACCGAGAAGTCCGTCGCGCTGGCCTCCGTTTCGGCGCCCGCGTAGAAGACCGTGCTGCCCGGCGACCACGCGGGTCCGATCGCGATGACCTTCCCGCGCGTGGCCTCGTTCTCGTTGGAGAGGCGAGCGCCGGCGCCCGCGCGGCCGGGCGCCACGGTCCCGCGCTTGGTCGTGTGTTCGCTGCCCATGTGCAGGTACATGCGAGCATCGGACGTGATCGCGGTCTTGATGTTGCTGTAGATGGCTTCCTCGCGCCGGCCGTAGCGCAGGTCGTCCTTTCGGCTGCGGCCATGCACGGAGCACCACAGTGCGTTGGTCATGGCGATCAGCCGATCGCAGTCGGCGGGCGAGAGCTCGCTACAGATGGAGTCCTTCTTCGCCGTGACGGCGTCGAAGTAGGCGTCGATGTCGGCGATCGACGAGGGCGTGCCGAACGTGCTCGGCAGCGTGTCGAGCACCGCCGCGCGCTGCGTCGTGAGCTTGGCCGCGATGGCCTTGATCTCGCGGGCCGCGAACTGCGGATCTTCCGGAATGTCGACGCCGACGACGCGCACCGAGATCCCCTTCTGCTTGAGAGCCCGAGCCGCCTTGAGGAGCGTCACGACGAACATGTTCGGCACCTGACTGGCCACCTTCGCGACCGTGAGGTCTCGGCCGGTGTCCACGTAGCGCTGGAAGTCCGGCTCGAGGTCCATCGGCACCTCGAGGGCGAGCACGTTCACGAGGTTCTTCGCGGCCAGGGTCTCGAAGACGACGGCGCTCACGATCCCGATCTCGTTTTGCCCGTGCACCTCTCCCATCATGAACACCTTGTTGTCCGCGAAGAGCTCGACGAGGGGCTGGACGTTCCACGCGGCGTCGCTGCCGGCGACGTCGCAGCGCAGCGGGATGGCCGACTCCGTCACGAACGAAGAGACCTTGGCCGGATCGCGGGGCGCAGCCGTGAGGGCGGAGCAGCGCGGCGCAGGCACCTTCGTCCCGCACTCCGTGACCGGAGGCTTGGCCCCGGGCTCGGGCTCGCCGGCGGGCGGCGCCGCGGTCGCCGGGACGGGGGGCGGGGACTCGGATTCGCAGCCGACGAGAATGCAGCCTAAAAGAAGGTGCGCGGCGAGGCCAACGAGGACGCGCGTGGTACGGGTGCGCCCGTTTGTAAGCGGATTTGCAGATGTCATCACGACCCCATCGAGCACGCGTCATGCCAGTCGCGCGCGCCGCGGTTTCGCATCGAGCGTTAGAGACTGGACGGGTGACCGTTCATGGAACGATCGCTTCGCTCGGACGGCGTCGCGCGAAGGAGGGTCGGTCGTCGCGTCGACATCCCCGCCCGCGCCGTCGTGCGAGCGCCTCGCCGACGTGCGAGGACGCGCGGGCGGCGCCGTCGAGGGGTCGGTCCTCGGCCTCGACAAGGACGGCCTCGCATCCTACGCGCTGAACGATCTCCGGAACGCGGCCGGGGCGCTCGGAGCGGACTAAGTGGTTCGCTCCGAGCCGACCTTCTCGGCCCCCTACGGGCGCGTGACGCAAGCCGACTACAACGGCTACGCCTATCGATGCGCGAAGCCCTGAGGCGGCCAGTCCCCGTCAGCGAGGCGCGTTCCACGCAGCGTCACCCTCGATGACCCACGAGAGCGCGGCCCGGAGCTGCTCCTTCACCGGGGTCGCCCCACGCACCCGCCCGAGGAGCTGCGACGCCGGCTCGGCCTCGGCCACGCACGACGGCTGGCCGCACGCGAAGAGGACGCGCTTGCCGCCGCCCTTCGCATAGAGAGCCGCGCTGGCATCGGTCCAGGCAGACTGGCCGCCTTCGATGATGATCGCGCGCGGATACCGGGAAGGGTTCTTCGCGATCAATGACGCTCCGAGGAACGCGCCGCGCGAGAAGCCGGTGTAGACGGCCGGTCCGCTCGCGACGTGCTTCGGAAAGATGCTGCGCAGCGCGGCGATTGCCGCGTCGATCTCGCGCTCGACCTCCGGCACCTCCGTCGGACGGAAGGGGAAAGTCCAAGCAAAGCACTTTTCGCCTGAAGGGGGCCCGGTTCGTCCGGTTCGGCGGGGTCGGTGGAGGTGTCGGGCCTCATGGGTGGGCTGGGGGACGGCAATTTGGGGGTCCGGGGCGCAGGTGGGCCTCGGGGTCGCGCTGGCGCTCCGTGATGCCTCGGGTTCAGGCGGGCTGAACGTGCAGCCGAGCCCCCGGCCGGCGCCGAACGTGCGGGAAAGGAGTGCCTGCGCCGCGCTCGGTGCTTCACTCGGATGCGTGAGCGGTGCAGCCGCTTGCGGCAATGACCGCTGTAGCCGACAGAAGCGAGATCGCGTTTGCCATCGAAGTGGAGCTCATGCAGATCGTTCTCTCGCAGTCTCTCCCTAGAGGAGGCGCGACGCTGACATCCGTGGCCCAAGCGGTTCGAAGGAAGACCTGGCCGTGCCGCCGGAGTCGAAGCTCACGAACGCTTGCATCGTGCACGTGATGCCAATCGCGGTCCCGTCGAGTGAGGCGAACAGATGGGATGGTTCGGCGTTCACACCTGGCTCTGTCCATCCGGGCAGCTCTTGCCGGCCGGAGACGTCGAGCACGCGCCGGTCGACAGCAGCGGCCCGGCGACAAGAACAGCCAGTCCGGACGCCATCGCGCGCATCACCCAGCTGTTGAAAGTGTCGTCCTGCCGAATTGCTTCGCGCACGATCATCGGCATGCGCCTCGGATGACATCGACGGCCACGTCGTCCCGGCTGGCGCCGAACGAGGCTCGGCAGACCACGATCACGCGCAGCGCGCCGCCGAGCGGCGGCGCAACCGCGCAGTCGCTCAAATCGTCGCGGTCGAGCTGTACGTCCGCGAGGTGCTGGATCGCAGCCAGCGAGTCGCCCGCGAAGACCTGCGCGGTGTGGCCGGTACGACACGCATCCGACCCGCACATGGTGCCGCACGCGTTTGGCGTAGGGGCCATACGTACGAAGATCGACGCGCCGGGGAGCTTCGCGACCACGCTCTTGTTGCAGCGCTCGCAGCGACCGACATGGGCGATGTGGCGCGTGTGCTGCGGGACCACCGGCGGGATGTCCACCACGACGGTGCTCTCGGTCTCGCCCGTCGACACGACC
>JAYTBL010000259.1:0-4818 GCA_043736975.1 Polyangiaceae bacterium | reverse complement strand
CAGCGCCATCTCCAGCGCGCGATAGAGCGCCGTAGCGGCTTCCTGCTTTGCGTCGACGCGCGGTCGCTCGATGGCCTCGCCGGTCTCGTCCTTCGGCTTGCGCTTCCGCTTCCAGAGCAGGTAGCCGCCGAGCGCACCGACCAGCAGCACCCCGACGAGCACTGGTCCGCGCGTGACACGCTCGGCGAGCCCCTTGTTGGTGCCAGTCCTCGCGCGGACGCGCTCGTAGCCGCGGCTGATGTCCTCGAAGATGCGGACCTGCTGCTTCAAGTCGTAGCCAATGACGTAGCGGTTCCAGCGCTGCGACATCGCCTCGACGAGATCGCGCATGTACACGTACGCGCCCGAGGTATCCTGGAGCGGCTGCGCGCCGGAGGTCGGCGTGGGATCGAAGGTCACCCAGCCTCGGATCGGATCGTCGAGGTAGCCCTCGACCCAGGAGTGCGCGTCGCCCTCGCGGACCGCGTAGTAGCGACCGAAGCGATTGTACGTGCCGCCGACGAAGCCCGTGACGTTGCGCGAGGGGATGCCGAGCTCGCGGAGCATGAGGGCCATCGCGGTCGAGAAGAACTCGCAGTGCCCGCGCTTCGATTCGAAGAGGAAGTGGTCTACGGGCTGGGGTTTGCCCCCGGAAGGCGAGCCGGTGTCGTACTTGAAGTCGTGCTTGAGATGCTCCTCGAGGGCCTTGGCCTTGAGGTAGGGCGTCGGCTGGGCGTCCGCCCACTCGTGCGCGAGCGCGGCGATGCGCTCCGGCATCTGGGGCGGGAGCTCGAGGTAGCGGCCGCGGTCGCTGTTCGCCATCGCCTCGACGATCGGCTCGCGGTCGCCGGCGACGTACGCGTCGTAGCGCAGCCCGTGCGCATCGGAGCCCTGGTAGCGGACCTCCCCCTCGGGACCGCGCGTGAGGACGAGCTGCTCGCCCAGCACCGCCTGCTGCTGCACGCGTACCTGGAGCGCTACCGTGCGCGGCGGCAGGAAGACCACCGGCGGATCGATGGGCTCGAGATCGATGGTGATGCGCCGGTCGCCCGCGGTGGCGCGGCGCACGACGCTCAGCGTGTCGCTCTGGTCGGAGCTGTGGCTGCGGTCACGCTGCGTGCGCTCCCAGCGTCGTCCGTCGTAGCGATCGAAGGCGGTGCCGCGGAGGCGAAGCGTCAGCTTGGAGGGCGGCGGCTCGGGGAGGTCCTGGACCTCGAAGCGCAGGGCGATCGAGGGATCCGTGCGCAATACACCGACCTCGCCGAGGTCGACGCGGTCGGAGAATCCGACCATTCTCCCCTTCTGCGGGTGATTGAGGAGGAGGAGCGAGAGCCCGACGCGCGGAAACATCACGAACAGCGCGGCCGTGAACAGGAAGATGGGGACGGAGAGGAGGCAGGTCGTCGCCAGGAAGCCGCGGCCGACCACGCGCCGGCTGCGCAGGATGCGCGGCACGTCGACCGGGAGGCCCGTCCGATCGCGCGCGCCCTGCCGGTAGTTGCCCTCGACCTCGCGGCGGAGATGACTGAGCACGAGCGCGCCGGGCGCGACGACGAGGAAGCCGACGAAGCAGAGCCCGTAAGACAGCCCTCCGCCGAGCACGGTGCCTGCGACGAAGTGCAGGAGCGCGAGGACGATGATCTGCTGGTCGTGCGCCGCGCCGCGGCGCGTGGCGAGGCGGATGATCTGGAGGATCGCGGCGAACTCGACGGCGATGTCGAGGGCCGGACGACCCGCGAGGAGACGGACGCCCTGCACCGCGAAGAGCGTGAGCGGGCCGATCGTCGCGAGGTGGCGGAGCGCGGGCTTGCTCTGCCAGCCCTCGGGAATGGCGAGCGCGAGGCCGAGACCGAGGAGCACGAAGGCGGTGGTCCACGGCGGCATCGACGCGGTGTTGACGACCGCGAGCACGCCGAGCGCGGCGAGCGCGTCGGTCATGATTCGATGGACGAGGCCGAACCTCATGGGGCCGCCTTGTGGCCCTTGGGCGTGGACGCTGGCGGCGGAGCGGCGGGCGGCTTGGCGTTGGACGGCGCCGCCGTCGCGACGGCCTCGACCCGGGGAGAGCGTGCGTCCGACTTCGCCGTGAGCGCCGCCTGCGCCGCGCTCATCGGCACCGACTCGACGAGCGCCAGGAAGCGGAGGAGCGGGTCGGCACCGGTGGAGCGATCAGCGCGGACAGCGTCGGTCGAGGTGGTCTTGATGGTGACCGCGTCGAAGCGCTTCACGTGCGCCACGGCGCGCGAGGCCACGTCGCGGATCTTCCGCTCGAACGCGTTGAACCACTCGTCCTTTGCGTCGTCGGGGCGGATGACATCGAGCGGGAGGACGACGTCGGGCCGTGCATCCCGCGCGCGCTCGCGGGCGACGAGCTGACCGACGGCCGCGCTCTTCCGCCAGTGGACGTCGCGCGGATCCTCCCCCTCGCGCAATAGTTTGAGGCCCAAGTAATCGTCGCCATGGCCTCGACCAAACGCGGCGTCGCCTCCGGAGTAGCGGCCCGCGGCCATGACCGGGAGGTTCACGGGGTCGACCGCGGGATAGATGATGAGCTCGCCCTCGGCCGGCACCTCGCGCGACTTCTCGAAGAGGCCGAATGGAAAGCGCGTCGCGATGCGGAAGCCTATGTGTTTGTCGCGCCCGCGCTTGGCGGGGGTCCGCCGGTACGCCGCGACCTGCGCGCTCTTGGGAGATATCTTGAGGAAGAAGCACCGCTTGTCGGCGGGCTGACCGGCGCGGAGGTCCTCGACCTCGATCGCGTACGAGGGCACGCGGCCCTTGTGATTGAAGACCTCGATCTCCACGAGGTGCGGGCGGCCCACCTGCGCGCGCATCGGGAGGCGGCGTACGACCGTGAGGTCGCGCAGGCTCAGCTCGCTCATGAGGCCGCTCACGATGATGAGAGCGAGGAGCATGCCGAGGAGCAAGTAGAGGAGGTTGTTGCCGGTGTTGATCGCCGCGAAGCCGACGCCGAGCGTGATGCCGACGAAGAACTTCCCCTCGCGCGTGAACTTCAGCTTCCGCGGCGGACGGATCTTCGCGAGCCGCTGCCGGAAGCGCGACGGCGGCTTCCGCTCGCCCGGGCGGGCGGCAGACTGGGAGGCGGGGCTCTCCGGCATCGGCGCTGCCGCCTCCTTCAGAGGGGAACGGGGACGCGCGCGACGATGTCGCGCACGGCGGCCTCGGCCTCGTCGCGCGAGGGAACGAAACCGTCGGCGTGGGTGGCGAGGCGAACGCGGTGCGCGAGCACGGGTACCGCGAGATCGTGGATGTCGTCGGCGATGCAGTAGCTGCGGCCGCGGACGAGCGCGCGGGCGCGGGCCGCCTTGCCTAGCGCCATCGCGCCGCGCGTCGACGCGCCGAGCGACAGGACGGGCGAGGTGCGCGTGGCGTTGACGAGACCGTGCAGGTAGGTGAGGAGCGCGTTGTCGATCGAGACGCGATCGACCTGGCGCTGCAGCGCGACGAGCCGCGCGGGATCGAGCACGACCGGGACGTCGCGCGCGGTGTCGGTGTGCCCGTCGAGGAGGAGGCGCATCTCGACCTGCGGCGGCGGGTAGCCGATGCGCAGGCGGAGGATGAAGCGATCGAGCTGCGACTCGGGCAGCGGGAAGGTTCCGGCGAAGTCCTGCGGGTTCTGCGTCGCGATCACGAAGAAGGGATCGGGCAGCGGGATCGTCTGACCGTCGATCGAGACCTGCGCCTCGTTCATACCCTCGAGGAGCGCAGACTGCGTGCGTGGGCTGGCGCGATTGATCTCGTCGGCGAGGAGCACGTTCGCGAAGATCGGGCCCTGGCGGAGGACGAACTCGGCGGTGCGCTGGTCGTAGACGGACACGCCGATGACATCGCTCGGCAGGAGGTCGGAGGTGAACTGCACGCGCCGCAGCTCACCACCGACGGCGCGCGCGAGGGCACGTGCCAGGGTGGTCTTGCCGACGCCGGGGACGTCCTCGATGAGGAGGTGCCCGCGTGCGAGGAGCGCGACGAGCGCGAGCTCGACGGCGTCCGCCTTGCCTTCGAGAGCCCCCTCCACAGCCTGCCGCAGCTTCTGGATGAGCGGAAGCTCCTCTCCTACGAGGGCTGGCGCAGCAGTCATGGCATCAAGAATAGCAGGTTCTCTCCGGAGCCAACGTTTTCGGACATGGCCCGACCGATCGGCGAAGCGTTACCGCGCACCATGTGCGTGAGCGACGACGTTCCCGGCGATTCTCTCTCTCTCCTGTCGCGCTCCGTGTTGAATGGCGGCGTGGCGGAGTCGAAGGCAGGTGCGCGCGTCGAGCTGCGGGCGGTCACGAAGACCTACGGTCCGGTGCGGGCGCTGGTGGGCGTCAGCGCCAGCTTCGAGGCGGGGCGCGTCTCGATGGTGCTCGGAGCGAACGGCTCCGGGAAGTCGACGCTGCTCTCGATCGTGGGGACGCTGACGCGGCCGACCTCGGGGAAGGTCTCGCACGGCGTCCTCGGCAAGACACGCGAGGAGGTCCGCAGGTCCCTTGGCTGGGTCGGGCACGACTCGCTTTGCTACGGCGACCTCACCGGGCGCGAGAACATCGAGCTCGCGGCGCGCCTCAACGGGCTCGCGCCGGCGGAGGCCTTCGAGGCCGCGCGCTCGCGGTTCGCGCTGGGGGCGTTCGCCGAGCGACCGTTCCGGACCTACTCGCGTGGTCAGCGCCAGAGCGTCGCGCTCGCGCGGGCGCTCGTGCACGAGCCGCGCTTGCTCCTGCTCGACGAGCCCACCACCGGCCTCGATGCCGCGAGCGTCGCCCGGCTGCTGGCGGTGGTCCGGGTCGAGGCTGAGCGGGGGGCGGTGGTGCTGGTCGTCACGCACGACGAGGCGTT
>JAYTBL010000258.1:0-11329 GCA_043736975.1 Polyangiaceae bacterium | reverse complement strand
CGCGCGCGCGAGATCCTTCCCGCGAGGCGTCCGTAGGGTGCTGGGCCGTCATGAACGAACCCAACACGCCCCCGGGCCTTACACCTCCGCCCGCTCCGCTCCCGCCGCTCCCGCCGCTCCCGGCCGGCGCCGAGCCGCCGCCGCAGGTCGTGCCCTACCATCTGCTGCCTGGCGGCAGCAGCGCGCCGCCGGTCCCCGGGATGCGCGTGCCGCTGCGGACGATCTTCTTCGCGTCGGCCGCGGGCGTGACGGCGCTGTGCGTCATCCTCTTCCTCGTCTTCCGGCCGACGCCGCCGAAGAAGGCCCGCAGCATCGGCGCGCGGCTCGATCTCGCCGCGGGCGACGTCACCGTTAACGACAGCAACGGTGACACCAAGGCGCTCTCCGGCACGCCGCTCGGGTCGGGCGCGACCGTCACCACCGCCAAGGGCGCGCGCGCGCTCGTCCGCACCGGCGAGGGCGCGGCGCTCTTCCTGCGCGGCGAGACGAGCCTGAAGCTCGGCGAGCACGGCGTCGATGTCGCGTCGGGCGAGATCTGGCTGGAGGCGCCCAAGGTCGACGGCGATGCCATCGAGTGCACGATCGGCGCCTACAAGGTCTCGGCCTCGGACGCCGGCGTGAGCATCAAGCGCGATGGCAAGGACCTCGTGGTCTACGTCGCGCGCGGCCTCGCCGTCCTCACGTCGCCGGGCGGGCGCGTGGAGATCGGCGCGGGCGAGCAGGGGATCGCCAAGGCGGAGCAGAAGCCGCTCGTCACGTCGGTCGCGTTCTGGCAGGACTGGACGGGCGGCATGGGCGACCAGCGCGGCGCGCGCTCGGTGGGCAGCGGCACGGGGCGTCTGTACGGGCTCGATCCTTCGGCGCCGAACGGCTCGCCGGCGCGCAAGCTCGGCATCGCGAAGCAGGCGGTGCGCGCGGTGCTGCGTGACGGCATCGCCGAGACCGAGGTCGATCAGGTGTTCTCCAACCTCGGCAGCCAGCCCATCGAGGGCTGGTACTGGTTCACGGTCCCGACCACCGCCACCGTCACGGGCTTCGCGCTCGAGACCAACGGCGTGCTCGTCGAGGGAGAGGTCATCGAGAAGCGCGAGGCGGCGGCGCAGTACGGCGCGGCGATGCGCCAGGGCAACGATCCGGCGCTCCTCGAGTGGGTCGACGGCCGCACCTATCGCGCCCGCGTGTTCCCCATCCCCGCGAGCGGCACGCGCCGCGTGGTCCTCCGCTACATGGAGATGCTCCCGATGGTGGAGGGCAAGACGCGCTACGTGTACCCGCTCCGCTCCGAGGATCCGGTGCGCTTCGACGAGTTCTCGCTCGCCGTCGACGTCGGTGATCCGCAGGACGTCGAGGTCGCATCGTCGCTCGATGCGCGCGTCGAGGGCGGCGGTCGCACCGTCTCGATGCGCCGCAGTGGGTATGTCCCGCAGGCCGACTTCCAGCTCGAGCTGGTGTCGAAGAAGAAGCGGGCCCCGGTCTCGGCGTGGCGCTTCCAGGCCGGCGCTGACCAGGCCGACTACGTGATGCTCCGCTACGCGCCCAACAAGGACTTCGCGAGGGAGCCGCCCGCCGACGCCGACGTCGTGATCGTGGTCGACACCTCCGCCGGCGGCGACGAGAGCGCCCGCCAGCTGCGCATCGCCGCCGCCGAGGGCGCGCTGCGGGCGCTCAGCGATCACGACCACTTCGCGCTGGTCTCGCTCGACGTCTCGCCCACCGTCGTCTACCCGAAGGAGGGCCTCGCGCCCGCCACCGAGACCGACATCGCCAACGCGCTCGGCAAGCTGAGCGACCACGCCGTCGGCGGCGCGACCGACCTCGGCGCGATGTTCGAGCCCGCGCTCGCGCGCCTGCACGGCAAGGAGCAGGCGGCCCTGGTGTACGTCGGCGACGGCGCGCCGACCTCGGGCGAGACCGGCTCCGAAGCGCTGGTCGGTCGCCTCCGTCGCTCGCTCACCGGCTCGCGCGCCCGCTTCTTCGCCATCGGCACCGGCGCCGATGCTCATCACGAGCTCCTCGCGCAGCTGGCGCGCGCCGGCGGCGGTCAGTACGTGCGCGTCGACGAGTCGGGGCAGGCGACCGGCCAGGCGCTGCGCCTCACCAGCGCCATCAAGACCGCGGCCATCACCGACGTCGCCATTGACCTCGGCGCGGGGCTCGACCAACCCATGTATTCTGCAACCGGCAAGCTCTCGCGCGGCGAGGAGCTGGTGCTGGTGGCGCGCACCCACCACCCGCTGCCCTCGCAGCTCTCGGTCCACGGCCGGATCGGGGGCAAGGACTTCGACGAGAAGTACGACGTCAAGGTCGACACCAGCTCGGTGACCGCGTCGCTCGTCCCGCGCCTGTGGGCCGCCGAGTACGTGCGGCGGCTCATGGGCTCGGGCAACGTGCCCGAGGAGAACCGCACGCAGATCCTCCAGCTGGGCGTGGAGTACGGGCTCATCACTCCGTTCACCAGCTCGCTCGCGCTCGACAGCGAGGGCTCGTACGCGCGCCAGAACATCCAGCGCAAGCGCTCGCGCCTGCGAGGCGTGAAGCTCTCGGCCATCACCTCGCCCGCGGAGGAAGAGAACCAGCTGCGCCGCATCATGCTGCCCGGCGCCTCGCCGACGATGATGGGCTGCGACAAGCGCTCGGCCACCTCCGAACGCAGCGACGACGGCGAGACGGCGGGCACCAAGGTCGGGGCGGCGCCGATGGCCGCCAGCGACCCCGCGCCGCCGCCCGAGCCGCAGGCCGCTCCGGCGCTGGTGGCGGCGCCGACGTTCGGCGGCGTCTCCGACGAGCCCTCGCCGTCGAAGCCCTCGCCTCCTGCTGCCGCGCGGGCCCCTCGTCCGATGGCGAAGGGCGCGGCCCTCGCCGCGCCGGCGCCTTTGCCGTCCGCGTCGGCGGTCAACGAGGTCGCCACGCTCGACCGCGAGCAGCGCCCGGGGAACAAGAAGGAGTCCGCCGAGGACAAGGCGGGCCGCGCCGACAAGGACGCGGTGCCGAAGATCGCGATCTCCGCCGTGGGAGGGTTCCGCCTCGCGCTCACCCGTGCGCTCTCGCACTGCAGCGACGTGGCCGCGCGGCCGCTCTCCGAGCGCCTCATCATCTGGCAGAAGCGCGCCCGCAAGGCGCAGAGCGCGCAGGAGCTCGCCGCGCTCTACGACCAGGCCTACGCCTCGTGCGAGCTGCCCGACTGGCGGGACGAGGCAGCGCTGCTCGACATCGTGCAGCAGCGCATCGACACCGAGCAGGCGGCGGAGATCATCCTCGACCACTTCGCGTCGTTCGCCGAAGGGCAGCGCTTCGTGGCGCAGCACCTCCTGCGCCGCACCGTCGACGTGCGCATCGCGGCCGCGGTCTCGCGCGTGATGTACGGCGGCGTCGACTGGCCGCGCCTCGATCGCGAGCTCGGTGACATGGACCGGACCGACAAGCAGCTGGCGCGCCTCAAGGCCGCGATGCTGGTCGCGCCCGGCGATCCGCAGGGCGAGGTGCGGCTCGTGAAGCTCCTCGCGCGCAGCGGCTCGAAGACCGAGGCGCTCGCGCACGGCCGCCGGCTCCGCGATCGCGGCTTCCTCACCCCGACCCTGGCGCAGCAGCTCGGTGACGTCCTCGCCGATGCCGGTGAGCAGGAGGAGGCGCTCCGCACCTACTCGGAGATCGTCGAGTTCGACGGCCAGAGCGCGCTCTCGCGCAAGGTCCTCGGCGACATCTTCCTCCGCCAGGGCTGGTACCCCGCCGCCTATCGCCAGTTCAAGACCCTCACCGATCTCGACACCAAGAACCCGCTCGCGTGGCTGCGCCTCGCGAACGCCGCCGCCGGCGCCGGGCGCGTCGACGAGGCGCTGCGGATCGACCGCGAGGTCTCGGGCGGCGAAGGCACGCCGGGCCCCAACGACCCGCGCATGTTCGCGCGCCTCCTCTCCGCGTCGCGCCTCGGGCTCCTCCTCGAGAAGCCCGATCCCGCGGCGGGCATCACCACCGACGCCGTGTCCCGCAAGATCAAGGAGCTCTCCCTCTTCAGCGGTCCCGGCACGCTCTCCATCCTCACGTGGGATGACCTCGATGCGCAGCTCGTGATCGGCGCCGCCGACGAGAAGAAGGAGCAGCTCGTCGGTGAGGCCACGGACGCCGGTGCGGTCGGCCTCTACGCGGTGCTCGGCTCGGCCGAGTCGTGGGAGCGCTCGTCGCACGCCGCGCGCTACAAGAGCGAGATCCTGCAGCGCAAGATCCCGCTCCGCCTGGTGGTCCTCGCGTGGGACGGCCGCACCTTCAAGGTCACGACCAAGAAGACCGAGCTCCGCTCCGGCGCCAAGATGGAGATGCTGTAGACTGCGACGATGCGCGGATGGCACCTCGGTTTGCTCGGTTTGCTCGGGTTGCTCGGGTTGCTCGGGTCGGTCGGTCTCGCCGCGTGCGGTGGGGGCAAGCCGCCCGCGGCCGCCGAGCCGCTGAAGAACGACGCGGGCGTCGAGACGTTCGGTGAGGTCAACGCCTCGGACCTCGCCGAGCTCGATGCCGGCGCGTTGAGCGACGCGGCGCCGGCCACGGCGTCCGCCGCAGCACCGCCTCAGCCGCCGGCGCCCGCCGACGACTGCACGCCGGTCGGCGTCGACTTCGAGAAGCGCGCGCGCCCCAAGCTGAAGGAGTGCTACGCGACCGCGAAGAAGAAGGAACCCAACCTCCAGGGCACCGTGAAGATCAGCGTCGAGATCGATCCCGGCGGCAAGGTGAAGGCCTTCAAGATCACCGAGAAGACGCTGCCCGAAGCGGTCGCGCAGTGCATGTTGAAGGTGGTGAAGGCCACCCCGCTCCCCGAGGCGTCCAAGTGCCCGGCGAAGACCCTGACCATCCCGGTGACGTTCCCCACACCTCGCTAAATGACCGGCCACGATTCGGAGACGAATCGAGGCCGGCCATTTAGCTTCTACCCTGGTGGGGCTCCGCCCCTCCGCCACTCCGTGGCGGAACCACCCCGGTTCGCCTTCGGCGACCGTCGTGCGAGCACGACGAAGAGAAGGCGGCGATTCACGTCTGGTCCGTGCGAAGCACGGGTCGCCGAAGGCGAGTCGGGGAGGCTCCCGAGCGGAGCGAGGGAGGGGGACGAAGTCCCCACTTGAGTAAGAACTAGATCACCGAGCTCGATTCGAGGAACGAGAATCGCGCCCGGTGATCTAGAGGTTGCGCTTCACGTCGCCGGGCATGTTCGGGTGCTGGAGCAGCAGCTTCTTCAGCGGCGGGATCTTGCGCACGAACGGCTGCTTCACGAGGTGGGCGAGCAGCGCGGGCGGCGTGGCCGAGAACTTCGCCAGGTTCTGGATGAACAGGACCGAGTTGTAGGGCCGGCCGCACAGGATGCTGGTGCTCTTCGCGTCGAAGGTGCAGCCCGTCATGATGACCAGGCAGCGGCCCTCGGTGCGGATCACGAGGTCAGCGCGCTCTTCGGGCGGGGCCTGGCCGAACTTCTGCCGCAGGAACCCGCGCCCCTTGGCTCGCGTGAGCTCGGGAACGTCTCGGTCGATGGCGATCTTGTAGGTCTGAAAGACGCGCTTCGACGCGAAGACGCGCCCCAGCACCGTGTCACCGGCCATCGGATTGCGCAGGAGGCGGCGCTCCACGAGCGTGTCGCGTAGAAAATCGTTTCGGCGCGTGACGATCTCGAGGCCGGTCGTGGTGCGGTGGTGCAGCGCGATGAGCCGCACGTGCTGCAGGCCGCAGGTCGCGTTCTCGAGGATGGCGGCGACGACGCGCGAGTCGGCATCGAGGCACAGCGCCAGGAGATCGACGCCGTGCACGGTCTTCGCGATGCCGACGCGCACGTCGACGGTGAGAACGTGGAAACGGCTCTCGTAGAGCTTCCGGTAGTCCTGCTCCTTGGCGGCGCGCGCCTCCTCCGACTCGTCGTCGTCGGCGCTGGCGTTGGCGCGCGCGTCGTCGTCGGCAGCCTCGACCGGCGGCTCGTCGTCACGCACCTCGATGAGCTGGTCGCCGGACTCCGGCTCCGAGGCAGGCGCCGGCTCGGGCTCCGGGACGGGGGGCACCTCGGCCACGGGATACTTCGCGCGCGACTCCACGACGGTGGTGCGCACGGGCTGCTCGACCGCGCCGCGTCCGGCGTCGGCGGCGGCGAACGCGCTCGGGTCCATGCCGAGCGCCGCCGCGAAGTCGGCGAGCGAGGTGGTCTCGCTGCCGGGGAGCGAGGGGGTCGAGCCGTGGTCGGGCAGGTAGCCGGACGAAGGCGACGCCTGCCCGTCGAGGGAAACGGCGCCGCGCGACGCGAGCCGGGTCACGATCTGCTGCACGCGCGGCTCGTCGATCCCGGTGAGCGCGACGAGGTCGTCGACCGAAAGGTTGCCGTCGATGCGCGCGAGGACGAAGCCCTCCTCCGCGGTGAGCGGCGGCCCGCCCACCGGCGCTCCGAGCGGCTTCGGCCGAACGCTCTTCATCGCCGAGATCGTACCGTATCGTAGGGAGCGAGGTAGCCGCGGAGCAGCAGCTTCGTCTCCGCCATGAGCGGTCCCGCTTCCGCGGGGCGGCGCGCGCCGGCGATGATCACTGCGGTCAGGATCTCGACCATGAGCGTGGCGATGGTCTGCCGGCGACCGGCGGGCACTGCCAGCTTCACCTCGATGATCGAGGCGATGCGCAACGCGAAGTCGCGGTTGATGGCCTCGCCCTCGGTGACCACCTCGTCGGTGAGGTGCAGTCCCACCCAGACCGCGCGAAAGCCAGGCTCGTGGGCGTGGAAGGCGAGGAAGGCATCGATGCCGGAGTCGAGGATCTCCGCCCACGGCCGCTCGAGCAGCGGGCCCGTGAGCAGCAGGTCGAAGAAGGCGCGCAGCTTGTCGTGGTAGTGCCGCGCGAGCGCGTGGAAGAGCGCCGTCTTGTTGGGGAAGAACTGGTAAATCGACCCGATCGAGGTCTCGGCCCGCGCGGCGATGGCCTCCATCGTGGCCGCCTCGTATCCCTCGTCGGCGAAGACGTGCGCGGCCGCGTCGAGGATGGCCGCGAAGCGCTTCTTGGCCCGTTCCTGGGTGGGAACCCGGCGCGCGGCGGGGTCCGGCTCGGCATGCGACGCGCGTTTCTTCATCGGGTCGCGGGAGGGGCCTTGACAAACATGAGGCATGCCTCAGATTCTGTGGTCCGAACATGAGGAATGTCTCACGTTCGTGGCAGGTTGGTCAGCGAGGGTGAATACCATGGCGGAAGCGACGATCGGCAGCGACGGCACGGGCGGTGGGGGAGCTGCGGCGCCGGGGCCACGCGGGTTGCCCTGGTTCGGGAGCGTCTTCCCGGCGTGGCGCGATCCGCTCGCGTTCTTCACCGGCGTGCGCGAGGAGCACGGGGACATCGTGCGCCTCAAGTTCGGGCCGTACGTCTACTACCTGGTCAGCGACCCGAACATGGTCAAGCACGTGCTGGTCGACAACCCAAAGGGCTACATGAAGAGCCGCAACTACGTCGGGCTCAAGATCACGCTCGGCGAGGGGCTGCTGACGAGCGAGGGCGATCACTGGCGCAAGCAGCGCAAGCTCGCGCAGCCCGCGTTTCACCGCGACAAGCTCGAGGCGTTCGCCGACCAGATGTCCAGGGCCACGCGGGACATGCTCACCCGATGGAAGGCGGAGCCGACGCGCGACCAAGCGTTCGACCTCCACGTCGAGATGATGCGCCTCACGTTCCGCATCGTCGGGCTCACGCTGTTCTCCGCCGACGTCGACGGCGACGCGAAGGAGGTCGGGCAGGCGCTCGACGTCGCGATGCACTGGGCGAACGCCTACGCGGAGGCGATTTTCCCCATCCCGCCCTCCGTCCCCACGCCTGCGAACCTGCGCTTCAAGAAGGCGAAGAAGACCATCGACGACGTCGTGTTCCGGCTCATCGCGGAGCGCCGCGCGCAGGCCGCGGCGAGCGGCGAGTTCGGCAGCGACCTCCTCGGCATGCTGATGGCCGCCACCGAGAGTCCGGACGCCAGCGCGGAGGCTCGCACCGGAATGAGTGACCAGGAGCTGCGCGACGAGATCATCACCATGATCCTCGCCGGCCACGAGACCACCGCCAACCTCCTCTCGTGGACGTTCCATCTCCTGGCGCGTCACCCGGAGATCGAGCAGCGCGTGCGCGAGGAGGCGGTCCGCGTGCTGGGCGACCGCGATCCCGCGCTCGAGGACGTGAAGTCGCTCTCGTACACGCGCATGGTGATCGAAGAGGGCCTCCGCCTCTACCCGCCGGCGTGGGTCTTCGAGCGCCAGGCCATCGCCCCGGACACGCTCGGCGGCTACCCCATCGAGAAGGACGCGATCATCGGCATCTGCCCGTACGTCATCCACCGCCATCCCGACCACTGGGACAATCCCGAGCGGTTCGATCCCGAGCGCTTCCTGCCCGAGCGCTCCGCGGGGCGCGCGCGCTACGCCTACCTTCCGTTCGGCGGCGGCCCGCGTACCTGCGTCGGCAACCACTTCGCGATGATGGAGGCGCAGATCCTGCTCGCCATGATCGTCCGCGAGCAGCGGCTCGATCTGGTGGTGAGTCACCCCGTCGTGCTCGACCCCGTGATCACCTTGCGCCCCAAGACCGGGATCAGGGTGACGCGGACGCCTGCGCCTTCTTCGGGCGCGGCGCCAGCTGCGAGGGGGTCTGCCGGATGTCCGGCTCCACGAACACCCAGCGCACCTCGGGCCGCGCCTCCCTGAGCTTCTCCTCGAAGACATTGATCGCGCGGCAGCAGTCCTCGACCGTCAGCGTGGGGAGGAACGCGATCTTGATGTGCACCAGCACCTCGCCCGGCCCCTGCTGCATCGTGAGGACGTTCAGCACGCCCTCCATCTCGGGGAACGCCTTCGCGAGATCGCGGGCCACGCCGTCGATGTCGGGATCGGCCGCCTCGCCGAGCAGCAGTGAGCTCACCTCGGTGGCGAGGAAGATGGCGACCCCCACTAGCACCACGCCGATGGCCGCGCTGCCGATGCCGTCCCAGCGGCCGTCGCCGGTGGCGGAGGCGAGGAGGAGCGCGGCGATGGCGAAGCCGAGGCCGAGCACCGCCGCTGAGTTCTCGCCGAACACCACCACCAGGTCGGAGTCGGTGGTGTCCTTCAGGTACTGGTAGAACGCCTTCTTGCCGCGGCGCTTGTTCAGCTCCTTGATGTTCGAGAGCGTCGCGCCGCCCTCGAGCAAGAGCGAGATGGCGAGGATGCCGACGCCGAGCCACACCCGCTCGACCGGCTCGGGCTCGCGGATCTTGTGCACGCCCTCGTAGATCGAGAACATGCCGCCCCCGAGGAACAGCATCATCGCCACCATGAACGACCAGAAGTAGACCGCGCGCCCGTAGCCGAACGGGTGCTTCTCGTCGGCCGGCTTCCTCGCCTGCCGCACGCCGATGAGCAGCAGGATCTGGTTTCCGCAGTCGCTGAACGAGTGCAGCGCCTCGGCGAGCATCGAGCCCGACTTCGTGAAGTAAGCGGCGATCGCCTTCACGACGGCGATCGCGACGTTCACGAGGAGCGATTGGATGATGTGCCCGGTGGAGCTCTCCTTCTCGTCACTCATTCAAAGTCCGGCGAGTATACAGGGCGCGACGTCACTTCGGGACGCACACCGCGACGGCGCCCGCCTGGCAGCGGAAGCCGTCCTTGCACGCGCCGGCGCCCGAGGCCCCGCAGACCACGGTGCCCAGCAGCAGCTCGTCGGGATCGACGATCACCGAGGTGGGCGCGCGCGCGGGACGAACGCGCTTGGTGGTGGTCTTGCCGGTGACGTCGATGGTGACGCGCTCGCTGCGGCCCGTGTCGTCCACCAGGTCGACGTCGAGCGGGAAGACGAAGCCCCCGCTCGGGCCCTTGGTCTGGAGCTGCTCGACCTTCACCTCGGTGTCGGCGCCCGTCGTGGCGAACGTGACCCGCACCTCGGGGTGGTAGCTGCCGTACACGAAGCCAGCGAAGAACCTCGAGAGGTCTTCGCCCGACGCGGAGGAGAGCTCGCGCTCGAGATCGGCGGTGGTCACGGCCGTGAACGCGTGACGATCGAACCAGTCCCTGACGAACATGGTGAGCTTCGCCTCGCCGACGACGCGCTCCAGCGCATGCAGGACCAGCGCGCCCTTCTGGTACGAGATGGCGTCGAAGAACGTGAGCACGTCCTTCTCGGGATCGGCGGGCCGCACCGGATGCGGGTTGGTGCGATCGGCGGCGAGCGACTCGGTGAGGTAGCCGCGGAAGACCTGCTTCTTCGCGTCGGGGCCGTCGTTGGCGGCGAGGAAGCGCGCGGTGAGGTACTCGGTGAAGCCCTCGCTGAGCCAGAAGTCGTTCCAGG
The DNA here is from genome assembly GCA_043736975.1 of Polyangiaceae bacterium. Taxonomy (GTDB): domain Bacteria; phylum Myxococcota_A; class Polyangia; order Polyangiales; family Polyangiaceae; genus Labilithrix. The sequence goes on along the minus strand of JAYTBL010000258.1, from coordinate 1,027 downwards.
TGCGGATGCGCACCAGGTTTCCGCTCCAGTGGTGCGCGAGCTCGTGAAACGCGGTCTTCCGCGCCTCGACGCGATCGAGAAAGAGCGTCTCGTCCATGCTCACGACCGACGCGTGCTCCATGCCGCCGCCGAAGATCGGCTCCTCGATGAAGCTCGCGCTGCCCCAGCGGTATTTCCCGAACGTCGCCTCGTAGTGGTCGAGCGCCTTGGGGAGATCGCCGTAGACGGCCTGCTGCGCGCGGTGCGCGTTGCCGTAGAGGTAGGTGACGATCGGGATGCCCGACCTCGACGCGGTGGTGTCGACCTTCCAGCCCTCGTACGCGCTCACGTGGAAGTCGTAGGCCGGCATCGGGGTGAGCGCCTCGTAGCGCCACGTGGTCGCGCCGCCTTCGCCGTCGGTCTTCGCCGTCAGCTTGCCGTTGGCGACGACGGTGAATGACTTCGGGAACGTGAGGTTCATCGCGAGCATCGCGCCGTCGCTCGGGTGATCGCGGAGCGGGAGCCAGCGGCGCGCCTTGCTCGGCCAGCTGAGGCTCGAGTAGATGCGCTTGTTCTCGGCGTTCTTCTGGCGGACGTTCAGCCCGCCGAACGCGGCGAAGTCGTTGGGGTTGGCGCCGTCGGCCTGCACGACGGCGCCGTGGTAGCGGACGCGCGAGGTGAAGGTGCGGCCGTTGCCGACCGGCGTGGGGAGCTTGATGATGAGGCGCGCGCCGTCGCGGCGGAACGTGGTGGAGCGGCCGCCGATGGTGACGTCGTCGATGGTGTTGCCGTCGAAATCGAGCGTGAGCTCTTCGAGATCGCGGGTGGCGACGTACGAGCCCTTCACGTCGGCGGCGAAGGTCTCGCGGCCCGGTACGTCGCTCACGCGGAGGTCCACCTCGTAGCCGATGGAGTCGACGTCGGGCAGCGAGGTGTCGACCGTGCCGGCGCGGAAGCGCAGCTCGTCCTCGCTCGCGGCGTCGGGCGGCGGCGCGCCCTGCTGCGCGAAGCATGCTGACAGCGCGGCGAGCGCGATCGCTGCGCCGCC
>JAYTBL010000257.1:0-4828 GCA_043736975.1 Polyangiaceae bacterium | reverse complement strand
CCCGCTCCACGAAGGCGCGATCCGCGTGGGCGGCCTGCCGTGGTCACGCATCGTCGAGCGCTTCGCTTAGTCTCGGCTGCCTACGCGGCTGGTACTAGGGGATGGCGCTCTTCAGCTGCTGCTGGAGGATCGCGTCGACCGAGGAGGGGTTCGCGGGCGGGGCGGCGGGCTTCTTCTCTTCGGCGGGCGGGGCGGCGGTCGCGGTCTTCTCGGGCGCCTTCGGCTTGGCGGCGACCGGCTCGGGCTTCGGGGCCGGCTCGGGCGCGGGGGCCGCGGCGACGGGTGCGCGATGCTTGCGCTTCGTCGCAGCGGTGTCGGCGGTCGGCTCGGGCGCGGGCGCGGGCGCGACGGCGACCGGCGCAGCAGGCTCGGGCTTCACCTCGGGGGCGGGAGCGGGCGCGACCGGCGCGCCCTCGTTCGCGGGTCGTGCGGCCACGGCAAGACCGACCGCGGTCTCGGCAGCGGCGGCGGGAGGCGGCGCGGTGGCCGCGGCCTTCGCGACCGGCGCCTCGGCGGCGACGGGGGCGCTCGCCACGACGGTCTTCTGGCTGCGCTGCGCAAGCCCCGCGAACACGCACACGACCGCGAGCCCTGCGATGGCCGCGATGGTGAGCGTCGTTCCGCGTGACGACCTGCGCGGCGCGGCGGCGCTGCCAGTCACGGCGGCGACCGACGCTGTCTCGCTCTTCTCGCGCGGCGCCTTCGACTCGCGCGAGTTCGCTGCGGACAGCGCGGCAGCAGCCGCTTGCGCAGCGGCGAGACCCTCGGCGGTGAGGGGCACGGTCTTCAGCTGGGCCGGGCGTCCCTCGTGGCGTGCTTGCGGCTCTTTGTTCATTCCGGTGAGACCTCGGTTCGTCTCGATGATGAGATGATCGCCGGTAGAAATCGAGCCCGCTGACGTTTTCACCACGCGATACCTTTTCCTCTCCCGTTCTCGTACGTCTTCCTACAGCTTCGCGTCGGGGCCGGCGTCGGGGATGGCGACGTTCTGGCACCGGTTCGCGGCCATGTTGCTGATCGTCTCGAGGACGAACTGCTGCAGGCTCGCGGCGAGCTCGGTCGTCAGCGCGTAGCGCGGATGACTGTTCGATTGGGGCTGCTGCGCCTCGTTGCCCTTGTCGAGCATGCGCCGTGAGGCCTCGATCCCATCGAACGATCCGTCCGGCGTGACGCGACCGACCACCAGGCGCTGCACGTAGGGGAACTCACGCATCCGCAAGAAGGTGTCGGCTTTGTCGATGCTGAGCCACATGCTCGCCTCGCCGTAGTTGTGGCAAGACTGGCACTGGCCGCGGTTGCCCTCGGTGGTCGTGGCGCCGAGGGTGTCGAGCTTGAGCTCCGTCCAGCGCGCGTAGTCCATGCATTGACCGAACGCGGCGAAGGCCACGCGCAGGTTCTTCGGCGCGCCGGGATCGGAGCCTAGCTTCCGGTCGCCGATCTCGAGCTTCAGCCACTGGGTCACGAGGTCGGTCTGCGTCGCCGTGAGGGCGGGACCGCTGTGGACGCCCTTCTGCACGAACGGACTGACGCTGGGGGCCGAGATGAGCCCAGGGAAGCCCTCGATCGCGGTGTACGACGCGTTGCCGCTGGTGCCGAGGAAGACCGGAGCGCCGCTCTTGCCCGTCTGGTGGCACTCCTTGCACGTCGAGTCGACGGTCGCGGCCACCTTCTCGACGAAGAACTTCTTTCCCGCGGAGCCGTCGCCCGCGGCGCCGCCCTCCTCGGTGGAGTCGCTGGAGCCGCAGGCCCACGCGGCGCATGCGCCCACGACGATCCCCGCAAGCAGGAAGCTGGCTCTCAGTCGCTTGATGGCGCTCATCTCAGCCTCCGTCTCCCGCGTCCTTCGGTCCTGCATCGGGCGACACGACGATGCCGCCTGAGCAGGTTCCGGACGCGAGGTTCTGCAATGTCGTGTCCACGTAGTTCTTCACGGCGCTCGTGACGTTCGGAGGCAGGCCGTACTTCGGATGGCACGACTTCGACTCCGGCGGACACACCTCGTTGGCCTTCTCGATGAGGCGATTGGACGCCTGGAGGCTCTCGAAGCTGCCCTTGTCGTCGAGCTTGCCGACGACGAGCTTCTGGATGAACGGGAACTGCCGCGCCTTCTCGAAGCTCTCGCGCGAGCCTGCGCTGAGCCATGCGCTGCCCTGGCCGGTGCTGTGGCAACCGAGGCACGGCCCCTCCGAGTCGGTCTGCGTGAACGCGACGTCGCCCATGCGGTAGTAGCTCCACACGTCGAAGTTCATGCAGTCCGCGTACTGCTTGTACGCGTCGGTCAGGGTCTTCGCCTTCGCGACGGCTCCTTCGAGGCTTCGCGCCGTCGCCTCGAGGCTCAGCCACTGCGTGGTGACGCTGCGCTGCTCGGGGCTGATCGTGACGGCGGGGTCCTTGTGGACGTACTGCACGAGCGGGCTGTTCTTGGGCGCGGCGATGAGCCCCGCGGTCTTCTCGAGCGTGGTGTACGAGTCGTCGGGATCGACCGCCATGAAGCGCGGGCCCGTCCCGCCGGCATGGCAGCCGATGCACGAGCTCACCGCGATGTGCACGCGGTTGACGTAGTAGTCGCGAGCCGCTGCCTTGTCCTTCTCTGCTTCCGATTCGCCTGCGCTCTTGTCGCTCGACGACGAGCAAGCGGTCGGCGCGCTGAGGGACAGGAGCGCCAGGAGCGACAGAGCAACGAAGCCTGCGGAGCTCCCCAAGAAAGCTCGGATGTTCAAGACGTCCTCCGGTCCAAGTAACCCCCCCGAGACTAGCGCTTCCGGCATCTTTGCACGGCATGTGCCGTGGTGACGCGCCGCGGCCGGTCGACATGTCATCTGGCGAGCGCGCGCTCGTGTAACGGCGTCGCGCGTGGCTCAGCTGCCGTGTCACAACCGTGGAACGAATAGGGCGCGGATCGAGGGCGCGACACCCCAACGTTCGGGGGGATGGCCCACGCAAGGAGGAGCACCCACGAGGTAGGTGCAGCGTGCACCGATCGTGCACGCTCCTGCCGGTATCCGTGGGTCAGAGCGGAATTCCTGCGAGCGGCCAGGTAGGATCCCGAAGGCGAGTCGCGCGACGGCGCAGGGCTTGCTGCGAGGCTCGTCGAAATGCAGACCTTGGGAAGCCGCGTGAGAGTGGTGCTCGTGTCGTCGATGGTCGTGGGCTGGGCTTTCCTTGCCTACGCATGCACATCGGAAGACGAGAACCCCGCCACGACCCGGAACCGCATCGATGCGGGTGAGGGCGGCACGGTCGACCCGACCAACACGCCGGATGGGTCGCTCGGAGCGCCAATCTGCGGCGACTATGGAGGCTACGAGAAGGTGAAGGTGATCGCCGGAGCGATCCTCACGAAGGTCTCGGCCGACTGCCGCATCAGCGCTCCGATCGCGAGTCTCAGCGCCGAGAGCGCCAAGCACCTCAGCGAGTGCTTCGCCATCCAGCTCGGGAGCGCCTTCCAGTGCCCTGGGGTCACGTACGTTGCGGGCACCACCAAGGATTCTGCGGGCAAGAGCTGCCGGGACATGACGTCGGCGCACAAGGGCCTGAACCTCCGCAAGGCGGACTTCGACGCGTTCCGCGACGACCTGGCCGCGAGCCTGACCGAGAACAAGCTGACGCCCGACCACGTGCGCTCGATCGCGGCCTTCGTCGAAGGGACGCGCAACCTCGTCACGCAGAACAACGGCGATAGGAACGCGAGCTGCTCCTGTCCCAACGGCGAGTACATGGGCAAGTCGTGCGTGCCCGAAGCCGGCATCCTCGACGCCGGCACCGACAGCGACGCGGCGGACAGCGGCGACAGCGGCTGACCGATGGCGCCCACGCGAAAGCGCTGGCTGACGATCGCGGCCGCAGTGACCGTTCCGCTCGTGGCCGCCGCGATCGGCCTCCATACGCCAGCGGGGCGCGCGCTCCTCGGCGGTGCCGACGGGTGCCCGTGGGGGAAGGGCGCGCCCTCCGCGGTACAGCTCGAGGAGCTCCGCGTGAAGAGCACGACGACGCTCAAGCCGAACGGATCGACCCGCGCGACCACGCGCCCCGCGTTCGGCTTCGCGCTCGATCAGAGCACCCGCGCCGACGTGACGGCGTGGGCTACGCGCGCCTCCGCGACCTGTGTCGACGAGATCGGCGGCGCTGCGCTGCGCTGCGAGCTCGCGAAGAAGAACATCAGCGAGGAGAACGGCGTGTCGGTTCGCGACGCGTTCTTCCGCTTCGACCCGCGTGGGGTCATCGTCGGCATCGATCTGATGCGCGACGGCACCGATGGCGCCAAGGCGGCAGCGGTTCTCACCACGATCAGCAATCGCATCGCTGGCGCCGCCGGGCCGCCGAGCACCGTGCAAGGCATGGCAGACTCGGCGCACCTCGGCGGCTACCTCGATCGTGCTGCCACCGAATTTCGCTTCGCCGACTACGCTGCCGACGTGAGCGCGACGAACCTCGGCGAAGAGGGCGTCGTGATCCGCGAGCAATACCGTTCGATCCCGAACTGAGCACGCTCGCGAACGGCTGGGGTACGCGGCCCCGCGAGTTGGGGGCGGTCGCCCCAAAAACGCTGCGCAACTCGCCGAGCCGTGTTGCTGCCGTGTGACAAATTCACTTCCGGTTTTACGGGGCCTTCGTCGCTTTTCCGGAGCCATCATGCAGCCCTCGCTCGATACGGCACGCACGGTGCAGCAGTCCGTTCCGATGCGAATCGGGACCCTCGCGATGCTCGGCCTGCTGCTCTGCGCGGGGTGTGCGCCAGGGTGTGCGCCGAAGCGGGCGCAGCCCGCCGCGAAGGCGGCGCCGGTCGCGTCGGCGGTCGTCCCGGTGGCTGCGGTCGCCCCGGCCGACA
>JAYTBL010000256.1:0-11336 GCA_043736975.1 Polyangiaceae bacterium | reverse complement strand
TGCGCGGCAGCGGGATCGGCCTCGCGCTGGTGAAGCACATCGCCGAGAGCCACGGCGGCCGGGCCTGGGTCGAGAGCGAGATGGGCCAGGGCTCGACCTTCACCCTGACCATCCCCGCCCGGAGGGTCCTTCCGGGGACGGAACCCGCACAATCGCCAACTTCCGACACGGACGCGCAACGGGTCAGTTGACGGGGGGCCGTATGAGGATATCGTGGCCTTCGTCGCGGGGCCCCGTCCGTATCGGGTGAGGTCCGTTCGCAATAGGAGATATCCGGGTTATCGGCATGGTGGGTCAGAACGAGGATGCGAAGCTGTTCGTGGCGGGCTTGCCCGACAGCGTTTCCGAAGATGTGCTCAAGACGGTCTTCGAGGCAACCGGCGGCAAAGTCGTCAGCGTTAGCCTCCCGAAGGACCGGACGACGGGTCGTCCGCGAGGTTTTGGGTTCGTAACCATGTCGTCCGCTGCGGAAGCGCAGACGGCGCGCGATTCTCTCGATGGATCGTTGCAAGGGGGTCGTTCGATCTCCGTGCGACCGTTCCAGCAAGAGCCACCGCGCGTCGGGGCGCCGATGTCGAGCGGGCCACGCTCGGGACCTGGGGTCGGTGCGCCTGCGCCGTTCTCCGCGCGTCCGAGCGGGCCAGCTCCGCAGGCGCCGGATCGTACGCTGTACGTCGGCAACCTGCCGTACGACATCAACGTCCAGGAAGTCGAGCAGCTGATCAACGGCGTCTGTGGCGACGGAAGCGTCGTCCGCGTCCACCTGCCGATGGATCCGGATGGTCGTAAGCGGGGCTTCGGCTTCGTAACCATGTCGAGCTCGGAGACGGCGAAGACCGCCTCGGAGCAGTTGAAGACGGTCGACATGCGCGGCCGGCGTCTCATCGTCAACATCGCGCACCCGAAGGGCGATCGTCCGGCGGGTGGCGGCTACGCCGGTAGCGGCGGTGGCGGCGGTGGCTACGCCGGAGGCGGTGGCGGCTACCAGGGCGGCGGCGGCGGCGGCGGCGGCGGCGGCGGCTACCAGGGCGGCGGCGGCGGTGGCGGTGGGTTTCCCCCTCCTCCTCCCGGCTTCGGCCCGAACGCGCTTCCGGCGTCGCGCAAAACCTTCGAGGAGCGCAAGCGCAAGACCGAGGGCGCGGGCGAGGGCGGACCGCCCAAGAAGAAGGCGGGTGGCGGTGGCAAGCGCGACCGCAGCTCCGGCGGCGGTGAAGATTTCGATTGGCGCAGCAGCGCCCTCCCCGACAAAGACGACGACTAGAGCGGGGCCTGGCGTGCTTGACGAGTGGTTCGCCGCTCACTAGGTTGCGTCCTCCGACATTACGGCCAGCTTGACTGGCTGGAGCAAGATCATGCGTGACATCATCAAGATGACCTGTGGGAACTGCGCCCGCGCCAACTACGTGACGACGAAGAACAAGCGCACGATGGCGGAGAAGTTCGAGATCAAGAAGTTCTGCCCGACGTGCCGCAAGCACCATCCCCACAAGGAAGGAAAGATCAGCAAGGGCTGATCTCTCGCTTCAGCGACAAATCGAGAGCCCGCACACCGCAAGGTGTCGCGGGCTTTTTGGCGTTCGTCGCTGCGCGGGCCCCTCTCGGGGCCCCCGGGGGCCCCCGGGGTGGACGCCCCACCCCCCTGTGCTATGACCGGCCCCTTGCTAGTCCCTCACCAAACGAGCGCCTCATGATCTTCGACTGGCTCCACGGCCTGTTCTCGAACGATCTCGCGATCGACCTGGGGACTGCCAACACGCTGATCTACGTCAAGGGCAAGGGCATCGTCTCCTGCGAGCCGTCCGTCGTTGCCGTCCAGCGGGACGCACGCGGCGGCAACAAGGTCCTCGCCGTCGGGCGCGAGGCCAAGGAGATGCTCGGGCGCACGCCCGGCAACATCAAGGCGGTCCGGCCCCTGCGGGACGGCGTCATCGCCGACTTCGAGATCACCGAGGCCATGCTCCGCTACTTCATCGCGCGCGCGCACAACCGCCGCACGCTGGTGAAGCCGCGCATCATCATCTGCGTGCCCTTCGGCATCACCGAGGTCGAGAAGCGCGCGGTCAAGGAGTCGGCCGAGGGCGCCGGCGCCCGCGAGGTCTACCTCATCGAGGAGCCGATGGCGGCCGCCATCGGCGCCGGCCTCCCCATCACCGAGCCCTCCGGCAACATGGTGGTCGACATCGGCGGCGGCACCAGCGAGGTCGCGGTCATCTCCCTCGCCGGCATCGTCTACTCGCAGTCGGTCCGGGTCGGCGGCGACAAGATGGACGAGGCCATCCAGGCCTACCTCAAGCGCAAGTACAACCTCGCGATCGGCGAGCAGACCGCCGAGCGCATCAAGATGGAGGTCGGCAACGCCTACCCCCTCGAGCGCCAGCTCACCACCGAGGTGAAGGGCCGCGACCTCGTCGCCGGCATCCCGAAGACCGTCGTGGTCAACTCGGACGAGATCCGCGAGGCGCTCAGCGAGCCGACCAACGCGATCGTCGAGGCCGTCCTCCTCGCGCTCGAGAAGACCCCCCCCGAGCTCGCCGCCGACATCGTCGACAAGGGGATCGTACTCACGGGCGGCGGCGCCCTCCTCAAGAACATCGACGTGCTCCTGCGCGAGGAGACGGGCCTGCCGGTCATGGTCTGCGACGACCCGATCAGCGCGGTCGTCCTCGGCAGCGGCAAGACGCTCGATCACATGGAGCTCTTGAAGGAGGTCACGATCGGCTAGGCCGGAGCGCCTACCTTTCGTGGCTTCGTTCGGAGTAGTACCCGGTGTCTGCGTTCAAGCGGTACCGCGACGTGGGGATCGTCATCCTCCTGCTGGCGGTCCCGTTCTTCTTCCTGCGCGCGAACATGAAGCGCCCGGAGAACCTGAACGGGCTCGATCGCGTGGTGCTGCGCATCAGTGCGCCCATCGAGTTCGCGGCCTCGAGCCTGGCGCGTGGGGTCTCGAACCTCTGGGAGAGCTACGTCTACCTGGTCGACGTGAAGGCGGACAACGAGCGCCTCGCCTACGAGAACGCGCGCCTCAAGGAGCAGGTGCACCGCCTGGAGCAGAAGGAGACCGAGAACCGCGAGCTGCGGCGCCTCCTCCAGCTGCGTGAGTCGCTGCCCGGCGATCTGGTGAGCGCGCAGGTGGTGGGCAAGGACTTCACCGAGTTCTTCCGCGTCACGCGCGTGGTGCTCGATCGCGGCTCGCGCAACATCCGCCCCTACATGCCCGTGATGAGCCCCGACGGCGTCGTGGGGAGCGTCCTGCGGGTGGCCGGGGACGCCGTCGACGTCCAGCTGTCGGTCGATGCGGCGTTCGGCGTCGACGTCGAGGACGAGCGCACCCACGCGCGCGGCTTCGTCCGCGGCACCGGCGATCCCTCGCGCTACGCGTGCAAGGTAGAGAACGTCGACTCGCGCGACGAGGTGGAGATCGGCGATCTCCTGGTCACGAGCGGCAAGGGCAAGCGCTTCCCCAAGGGCCTGCCGGTCGCACGCGTGACGAAGGTGGTGAAGCGAGAGCCAGGCCGCGATCAGGAGATCGAGGCCACGCCTACCGTGAACTTCTCGCGCCTCGACGCGGTCCTCATCCTCGTTGCTCCCGGCACCGACGAGGAGCCGGCCCCCACCAAGCCTACCGCGAGCGCCAACAAGGGAGCGCCGAAGTGAGGAACACGGCTTTCTTCATCGCCGGGGTGCTGCTGCTCCTCGTGCAGTCGAACCTTTTCCGGCTGATCGGCGCGCTCCTCCGCACGGTGGGCTGGATCTTCCGCGCGACCCACGATCTCTCGGTGCCGGGCCTGGTGCCTTCGCTGGTGCTGCCGCTCATCCTCTTCATGGGCGTCCACGAGTACTCGCTGGTGCGCGGCGCCTGCGTGGCGTTCGCGCTCGGCTACCTCACCGATCTCGTGGGGGTGGCGCCGATCGGGCTCTACACGTCGACGTACGTGGCGATCTTCATCCTCGCGCGCGCCGCGGGCGTCCGCCTCGCCGCGCAGACCATGCTCATGCAGGTCGGCCTCGCGCTCGCGTTCACGTTCGTCCACAGCATGATGATCCTCGTGCTCCTCGCGATCTTCGGCCGTGACGCCTGGGTCCCGCGCACGCTCTACCCGCTCACGCTCCCGCACGTGCTCGCGACCGGCGCCGTCGCCCCCATCGTCTTCCGCATCGCGCAGCGCATCCACCTCGCCACGATGTCGGGCTCCACCAAGGACGCCGCGAGGAACGCGTGAGCGCCTTCCTCGTCCCCCGCTCTGACGTCAGCGAGTTCCGCAAGCGGTACCGCTGGCTGGCGCTCGTCGCGTTCCTAGCGTTCGCGATCATCGGCGCGCGCCTCTTCCAGCTCCAGGTCCTGAAGGGCTCCGAGTACGCGCAGACCGCGCACGAGAACGTGATCCGCAAGGTCACGATCCCCACCACGCGCGGCATCGTGCGCGACTCGCAGGGCCGCGTGCTCGCCTCGAGCCGCCCCTCGTTCAACGTGCTGGTGGTTCCGGGCCGCGTGATGCCGAGCGCGCGGCCGCCGAAGCCGGTGCGCGCGGGCGCCGTGCCCAAAGATGAGCCCGACTCCTGGAGCCGCATCGCCGATACGCTGCGCCTCAACCCCGACGAGCGCACCCGCTTCACGGCGCGCATCAAGGACGCCTGCATCACCGACGAGGATCGCTCGCCCTGCTGGCGCCCCATCCTGGTGCGCGAGGATCTGTCGCGTGACATCGCCGCCGAGCTGAAGGAGCACGCCGCCGAGATGCCCGGCGCCGAGGTGGTCAGCCAGCCGATCCGCTATTACCCGTACAAGCATCTCGGTTCGCACACCATCGGGTACACCGCGGAGATCGACGCCGAGACCATCGCGCGCTACCGGCCCGAGGGCTACGACAAGATGTCCGGCGAGGAGCGGCAGAAGGTCAATCCGCTCGGCTACGACCCGGGCGACGTGATCGGCGCGACCGGGGTGGAGCGCTCCTGGGAGAGCTACCTCCGCGGGCAGCGCGGCTGGGAGAAGCGCGTCGTCGATGCGCGCGGTCGCTACCGTACCGGCCCCGACGCGGAGCGCCTGCTCGATGCCCCGTCGCGCCAGGAGCCGCTGTCGGGCCGCGATCTGCGGCTCACCATGGACATCGAGCTCGTGCAGTCGATCGAGCACGCGATGCGCCCGCACGCCGCGGGGTCGGTGGTCGTGGTCGACGTGCGCACCGGGCGGCTGCTCGCGATGTTCAGCAAGCCCGACTTCGATCCCAACGATCTGTCGGGCGGCGCGGGGCGTGAGCGCATCCGCGAGAGCTTCAACAAGCTCTACACCGACCCGCTACGCCCGATGCTCGACAAGAACATCAGCGGCGCGTTCCAGCCCGGCTCCACGTTCAAGCCCTTCAGCGCGCTCGCGGCGCTCGAGGACAAGATCATCGACCCCGCCGACCGCGAGCGCTGCGACGGGTACCTCTCGTTCGGTCGCCGCATCTTTCACTGCACCCACGTGCACGGGAAGGTCGACATGCGCGACGCGCTCGCGGAGTCGTGCAACATCTACTTCTTCAAGCTCGCTGAATCGGTCGGTATGGACCGCATCGCGCGCGTCGCCACCGAGTTCGGGCTGGGGCAGAAGACCGGCATCGGCGTGAACCCCGAGTCGTCGGGGCGCATCCCCACGCGCTCCTGGTACGCGCTCCGCTACCGCGGGCAGTTCCGCATCGGCTTCACGCTCAACACCGCCATCGGCCAGGGCGCGACCACCGTGACGCCGCTGCAGCTCGCGCTCTCCTACGCCGCGCTGGCGAACGGCGGCACCGTCTACTCGCCGCAGCTGGTGCGCGCGGTCGAGACCACCGACGGCTCGGTGGTGCAGGATTTTCCACCGCGCGTGCGCCAGAAGGCGAAGATCGCCCCCGAGAACCTGGCGCGCGTGAGCGACGCGCTCTTCGCGGTGGTCAACGATCCCAAGGGCACCGCGTACCCGGTGCGCGACGCCACGCTCGAGATCGCCGGCAAGACGGGCACCGCGCAGACCGGCTACGTGAACACCGGCGGCGACGACCCCAAGAAGGCCTGGTACCTCTCGCGCGACCACGCGTGGTTCGCCTCGTACTGGCCGGCGAAGGCGCCCGAGATCGCGGTGGTGGTGCTGGTCGAGCACGGCGGCTCGGGCCCCACCGTCGCGGCGCCGCTCGCGATGCAGGTCATTCGCGAGTACCACCGCCTGAATCAGGCGCGGACCAAGCCGGTGGCGAAGGGCACCTCCAGGAACACCGAGCCGCCCGCCGCCAAGGCCGCGGCCGCGGCGCATGCGCCGCCGGCGACGCCCGGTCTGCCCGACGTCGCCGATCCCCTAGCCGCGCCGCCCTCGGGACGGCCTGAGGATCCGCCGTACCCGCCGCCGCCCGAGCCCGGGGGCGCGCCGTGAGGAGCCGTCGCGATCAAGCGCGCTTCTTCGGGATGCCGCGCGACAACTTCGACTGGGCGCTCTTCCTCACCGCCGCGGCGCTGGCGGTCATCGGCGTCATCAATTTGTACTCTGCGACGAGCGTGTCGCGCGCGGCGCTCTCCGAGATCTACATCCAGCAGGTCTACTGGCTGGTGCTGGGCGGCATCCTGGGCGCGGTGGTGACGGTCATCGACTACCGCCACTACGAGCGGCTCGGCTACGTGCTCTACGGGATCGGTATCGTCTTGCTGCTCCTGGTGTTCATCCTCGGCAAGGACATCCGCGGGAGCTCCCGCTGGATCCAGATCGGCAGCTTCGGCTTCCAGCCCAGCGAGTTCATGAAGCTGTTCATGATCATCGCGCTCGCGAAGTACCTGCACGACGACCCGAAGACCGAGGAGCGCACGCTCAAGGACCTGCTGGCGCCCGCGGTGCTCACCGCGGTGCCGATGGTGCTGATCCTCAAGCAGCCCGACCTCGGGACGGCGCTCATCCTGATCCTGATCTTCGCCACCATCTGTCTACTGACCAAGATCCGCTGGCAGAGCCTGGTCTCGCTCACGGTGGGCCTCGGCATCGCCGCGCCGATCCTCTGGGCCTATGTCCTGAAGGACTACCAGAAGGCGCGCGTCATGGTGTTCCTCAACCCGGAGGCGAACCTGCTCGGCGCGGGCTGGCACGCGCACCATGCGCGCATCGCCATCGGCGCCGGCGGCTGGACGGGCCAGGGCTTCATGCGCGGGACGCAGAACCAGTTCCTGTTCCTGCCCGATCAGCACTCGGACTTCCCGTTCGCCGTCTTCGCCGAGGACTGGGGCTTCCTCGGCTGCCTCGTGCTGGTGGGGCTCTACATGTTCCTGGTGCTGTGGGCGGTGCGCATCGCCGCCACCGCCAAGGATCGCTTCGGCGCGGTGCTGGCGATCGGCGTAGGGTCCCTGATCTTCTGGCACGCGCTGTTCAACCTGGGGATGGTCACGGGCATCCTGCCGGTGGTCGGCGTGACGCTCCCGCTGTTCTCGGCGGGCGGCTCGAGCGTCCTGACCATCATGATCGGCATCGGCCTCCTCATGAACGTATCGATGCGCCGCTACTACGTCTCTCCGACGCGCACCACGGGCCTGCTCACGAGCATGTGAGCGTCAGCGGCTGCGAGCACGCGCGAGGCGGTGAATCGTGCCGCGCAAGGTCGACGCAGCGGCGGTAGCGGCACTCGTCGACCGTGAAGATTTGACAAGCTGATTCCTTCGTTGCAGGAGGTCCTCTTCGTCGCGCACGACCGACGCGAGGTCGAGGTCGTCCGGAGAGAGAACGACGGGAGCTGGTCACGTCACGTCTCCAACGACGGTGCCACGGCGCGGCTCACGTCCGTCGGTTGCGAGCTGGCGGTGGACGAGATTTACAAGGATCCCGCAGCCGCTCGGCGAGCATCCCTGCGCTCGCGGTCGGGGTCTCGGGCGCGAGGACAGCGAACTCTTCTCCGCCGAGACGCGCGAAGACGTCGATGTCGCGGACGGCGCGTCGCCATCGCTCGGCGAGGGCGGAGAGCACAAGGTCCCCGACGGCGTGCCCGTAGGTGTCGTCCTTCGTTCCTCCGAGAGCATGCAGTCGGTCACGCTGGCGCGCCGGCGCGGAGGAAGAAACGGCCGGTGCGCGCCATCGTCGAGGCCAAGCGTCCCTGCCGTGACCTCGAGCCGTGTCGGTCGCCACTGATGGGATTGCGCGGCCGGCCGTGATGGTCGTGCTCGACGCGTTGCCGGCGCACATCGCGCTCGTCGATGCCGAAGGCACCATTCGTCTCGGTGAACGAGTCCTGGCGCCGATACGCCATGCAGAACGAGCTCCTTGGTCCGGAGCACGGCGTGGGCCGGAACTACGTGGACGTGTGCGAGCGCGCTGTCGGCGATGGATCCCAGGAGGCGCAGGCGGCGGCGGCGGGCCTCCGCGGGGTCCTGCGAGGTGAGGCGGACGAGTTCGTCTTCGACCATGCGTGCCCCTCGCCCGCGGCACCGACGGCGTGGTTTCGGCTGGTGGTCATGCACCTCGACATCACGGAGCGGAGGCTTCGCGAGTCCGACCTCCGGCTCGCCGAGCACGCCGCGAGGGAGAGCGAGCAGCGACTGGGCTTCGCGCTCGCAGCCGCAGAGATCGGAGACTGGACCCTGGATCTGCGCACCAACGTTGCCCACCGTGCCCTCCGTCATGATCAGTGCTTCGGGTACACGGAGCTTCTCCCCGAGTGGGGCTACGACACGTTCCTCGCGCACGTCGATCCCGTGGATCGCGAGCACGTCGATGCCTGCTTCCAGCGAGCGCTGGCGGGGGAAGGAGAGTACGACGACCAGTTCCGCACCACGTGGCCTGACGGTTCGACCCACTGGCTATGGACGCGCGGGCGCTTCTACTTCGACGACGCGGGCAAGCCCAGCCGCGTCGCGGGGATCGTGGCCGACATCACCGAACGAAAGCGGACGGAGGAGTCGCTGCAGGCGAGCGAGGCGCGCTTCGCAGACGCGTTCGACCATGCGCCCATCGGGGTGGCGCTGGTCTCGATGGACGGTCGCTTCCTGAAGGTCAACCGAGCGCTCTGCGATCTCGTCGGCTACACCGAGCCGGAGCTCCTCGAGCGAACATTCGAAGGGATCACCCATGGCGCCGACGTCGAGCAGAGTCGGCAGGCCTTCCGGAGGCTCATCGACGGAGACTCGAAGTTCGTTCAACTGGAATCAGCCCTCCGTCACGATCTCCATCGCGCCTGCGGGGGGCGTCACGTCCGTGCAGCGGGTGCCCGAGTCCTCCCAGCCCGCCCACCCGAGGTACGACGCCTGCGTCCGCGGCGCGTTCTCGAGCGCCGTGTTTCCGGCCACGCCACAGGGCGCGACGATCACCCTCGGGATCGTCGCGCTGCTCCCGCGCTGAGGACTGCCCTCGAACGCAGGCGACGTCTTCGAGCCACTGCTCGGTGTCCTTGCCGGTGCACACGGCGCCGCGATCGCGAACGCGGGAGGCGGGCCGCTGAAGACCGCCGCCGTCCCGCCGATCACCGAGGCTCTCGCCTGCCGCGACGGCGCGCTCACGGCGATCGGCTCGACCCGCTCCGTCAGCGTTCGGAGAGGGAGCGGTCCGGCTCAGCCGAACGGATCCCCGCGGCCGTTCCGACCTTGCTACGCTCCACTTCGGGGCGCTTCGCGCTTCCCCTGAAGCGAGGACGATCATGCAGCAGCCGCCAAGCGATCCTGGAGCATACCGACCGCCCCCCAAGCCCGGATACCTGGCGCCGCCCGCGCACGGGAGCCCCCGGTCGAAGAGGCCCATGGGCAGCCTCGGGAGATCCCTCATCGTCGTCGGAATCTTTCTCGTCGGCTGCTTCGTCGCTGGCGCGATTGGCGCGGTGCGCAAGAAGCTCGGGGCCACTCCCGCTTCCTCCGCCTCGACGTCCCCGGCGAAGTAGGAAGGAGACCCCGGGGCGCTCGAACGAGGTTCGCAGTCGGCGGATCGTGGGATAAGCATCATCCATGGCGGGGTTGCACTTCGGAAAGTCTCGATGGGACGAGATCCCTCAGGTCCTCGGCCTCACGGTTGACGACGGAGGCGTGATGTCCGGCCACTGGCAAGGGATGAGCGTCAACGCGTACTTCTCCAGTCGCCAGGACAAGTACGGGGCGATCAATCACCGCACGGACGTCGCGATGCCGTTCGATCCTCCGCTCGGCGTCCAGGGCCTCGAGAGCGCCGAGCTGTGGTCGATCCTCGTGGACCCGCGGCTATCGGCCGACTTCGAGGCCTCCGCGAAGGACCTCGGGATGTTCGCGGCGTCCATCGGCGACGGCGGGATCCACGGGAGCTGGGGTCACTACGAGGGGGCTCCCGAACGCTATCGGGCGGCCTTCGAGCTCTTTGCATGGGCCGCACAGATGATCCTGGCACGTCGGGCGAAGAACCCGCCGCCGTGGGAGCTCGAGATCGCCGAGACGTGGCCCGCGCTCGCGCAGGGGTGGGGGCTAGCGCTCGACGTTCGACGCGGCGCGATGACGGGGACGGTTCGCGGCCGGCCGACGAAGGTTTGCCTCGGATCCCACGAGGGCGCGTTCATCACGCGGGTCGAGATCGCGGTTCCGACGCCCACCGGCTGCGAGCTGTCGCTGGCGCGCCAGGACGGCGACGGCTTCTTCTCGAAGCTGTTTCGCGGGCAGGACGTCGTCGTCGGCGACCCGGCCTTCGACGCCGCGTTCATCGTCAAGGGCGAGCCTGAGTCGTTCGTCCGCGCCGCCCTCACGCCCGCCGCGCGCGCGCACGTCCTCGAGCTCACCCGCACCGGGTGCGCCATCACCCTGAAGGAGGGGACGCTCATCGCGTGGTCCAAGGAACGGATCACCGATCGCGAGCGCGTCGACGCGTTGATGAAGGCGGCTCTCTCAGCGTCGCTGGCGCTGTGTCCCGAGCCGACTCCACACGCGCTGCCGCGGCCGTATCGCTGAGGCCTGCGCGACCGATCCGACCCTCCGATGAGCTCGCGCAGGCCTTCGACCCGGACGGGTCGCTGTCCGATCGCGCAAGCCCGCGCCTCAAGGAGAGCTGCGCAGCGTCGTCGGCGCGGTCGCTGCCCTCGCGCGGGCCGACGCTCGCCGCCGGCTGGCGCGCTCGGCGAGCACGATCGGTTCCTCGCGGGCGCGCTCGTCGTGGATCGCTTCCTGCGCCGCTTCGGCGACGATGGGCTGCCGTAACCGTTCATCGGCCAGGACGCGCGCAGCATCGAGCACCTGATCCGCCTTCGCGCAGGCGCGCTCCACCACCGCGTCGACGCGCTGCTCGATGACCGCCACCTTGTCGCTGAGCGCGTGGTCCGTCTTCTCCCGCTCCCCCGCGAGCCCAGTCTCCCACATCGCAACGCCCACGCGAGGCACTGCGAGTCAGCGCGAGCGAGGCGTGG
>JAYTBL010000255.1:0-1824 GCA_043736975.1 Polyangiaceae bacterium | reverse complement strand
ACGCATGCTCCCGCCAGGCGCCGCATGAGGTCGTGTGCTACCATAGAAGCACAATGACGAAGCGTGCTGGGCTCACCGAGAAGATCAGCATTTCGGTCAATCGCGAGGACCTGAAGGCGCTGAAGAGGCGCGCGAAGCGCCTCTATGACGGCAACGTCTCCGCCGTGATCGCCGAGCTCGCGGCCGACGCCAAGCTGCTCGAAGGGATGAATGACCTGGTCCATTGGCTGGGAGGTCCGTCGTTGACGGACGAAGATCGGAAGAAGATCGATCGCGAGCGGAAAGGCGAAGCCTCCGCGACGAAGAGGAAGTCGAAATCCAAGAAGGCCGCGTGAAGAACGGCATCACGTTCGATACGGGAGCTTTGATCGCGCTCGAGCGTCGAGGACAGCGTGCTCGGCTGATCGTCGAGCGAGCGGCGGAGGAGAAGATCCGGATCACCGTTCCCTCCGCCGTGATCACGGAGTGGTGGCGAGGTGGAAGCGACGCGCGCGAGCACATCGTTCTTGCCGTCCGCATCGAGCCTCTCTCGGAGAAGTTGGCGAAGCTCGCAGGTGAGGCCCTCGCGGGAGTGAAGAGCGCGACGGCGATCGACGCGATCGTCATGGCATCGGCCGCGCAGCGCGGTGACCTGGTCTACACCTCGGACGTCGGCGATCTCGAGAAGCTCCGAAGCTACTTCCCGGCGGTTCGAGTGCTCGGCATCGGGTGACGAGGCGGGGCGTCACGGCCGTCGCATCGGTGCGCGGAGGTTTCGCGATCCGCATCTGCGTCCTCTCGTTCCGCGCGCACCAGCGCGTCATCGTGGAGTGCCTGGAAGACCTCCAGCGCGCGATGCGCGAGGTGGCGTGATTCGTCCGCGATGAGGCGGCCGCAGGCGATCAGGGCGGGGCGATCCAGCCTGCGCTCAGGTACGGCAGCAGGTACGTACGCATGTCGTACGTGGTGCCGGAGGTCGCGGTGTCCGGCTGCCAGTGCGTGCCTGGCCTCTCGATGCGCGTCAGCGGGAATCCGGCTGCCTTCACCGCGTCGGTCTCCGCGCGAACGGCCGCGATGAGATAGTTCTCGTCTTCCGTATGCGCGAGGTGCGCGATGTTGAGCTTCCACGCCGCCGCCGCGAGCGAGGCCTGCTGCGAGGAGCCCGTGTCGCGGAACGGGCTGGTGTTCTCGGTTATGAGACCGGCGAACGTCCTCGCGTTGTAGAAGGCGGTCCGGTACGCAATATCGCCGCCCGAGCTGAATCCGCCGATGACCACGCGACGCGGGTCGACATTGAGCCGCCGCTTCATGTCGGCCAGCACGCCGAGGACCATGGGCACATCGGTGTCCGGGTACCAGCAGTCGTTGTCACGGCCACCGACGCTCACGCTGATCCAGTCCTGGCTGCCGCCCGGTGACACGTTGTACGTCTCGCCCCAGGCATTGCCACCGCACCCGTGCATCCACAGCAGCACCTTCGTCGGCGTGCGGTGCGTGGCATCGTAGGAGCTCGGAACATAGAACCAGTAGGGGCCCGTGCTCCCGGTGAGCGAGGCTACGGTGCCCTTCTGCACCGTGATCGGCGCGACGGGAAAGGAGGACACGGCGCCGCCGTCGGACGCGTCGGCGCTGGCGTCGGTTTGGCCGCTGTCCGACGCGTCGGCTCGCCCGCTTTCCGAAGCGTCGGGGCTGGCGTCGGTTCGACCGCTGTCGGCCGCATCGGCGCCTGCGTCCGCCGCCGTCTTCGCGACGAGCTTGATGTTGTCGACGTAGAAGATCTGCCCCGCGCTCGCGGCGAGAAAACTCATCTTGCCGAGCTTCGTGACCCCAGACAAACTCGAGAGG
>JAYTBL010000254.1:0-1826 GCA_043736975.1 Polyangiaceae bacterium | reverse complement strand
CTACCGCCGCAAGCCGGCGGGCGGTTGCGCCGACGACACGTTCCCGCGCGTGCACGCGCCGGTGGACTTCTACGGGCTGCCGATGCAGGTCCCCATGCCGCTCGCCGTCGACGAGGCCAGCGCGCGGCTCCTCTGCCCGCACGACGAGGACGAGCCGATGTGGTTCCCCGGCGCGACCCCGCCGCCGGCCGCGGGCCTCGAGCTCTTCGTCTCGCCGAACCGCGCGCGCGACACCGCGAACAATCGCGCGGCGGGCATCGCCTACCCGAGCGAGCTCGGGGCGTACGCGCCGTGCGGGCCGGGGCCATGACGGCGTCCGATGATCGCCCGAGCGATCTCGCCCGCGCCGCGCCGCTACTCCTCGCGCTTCTGGGTGTCGCGATCGCGCGGCTCATCGGTCACTTCGCGCTCGACGACGTCCCGCACGTCATGGACGAGATCGCCTACTCGCTCCAGGCGCGCACGTTCGCGAGCGGCCACCTCTCCGAGGCGGTGCACCTGCCGCGGGCGGCGTTCGCGATGTGGTTCGTCGACGATCGCGTGCGCACGTTCAGCGTGTTCCCGCCGGGGTGGCCCGCGGTGCTCTCGGTGGGGTACCTGCTCGGGCTCGCCTCGTGGGTGAACCCGCTGCTCCACGGCGGCGCGGTGTTGCTCGTGGGGCGTTCGGCGCGGCTGCTCGCGGGGCGGCGCGCCGGCATCGTGGCGGCTGCGCTCTACGCGCTGTCTCCCCAGGCGTTGCTCCTCGCCGCGACGTTCATGTCCCACTCGCTGGTGGCCCTCGCCGCCGCGCTCGTGCTCGCGGTGGGGCTGCACGCGATCGCGAAGGACGCGCCGGCGCCCGCGCTTGCCTTCTTCGCGCTCGTAGGCGGCGCGCTCGGCCTCACCGCGGCCACGCGCCCGCTGTGCGCGCTCGTGCTGCTCCTGCTGGTCACCGCGTTCGCGGGCGTCGCGCTCCGTCGGGGGCGGGCGCGGCTCGCGCAGGCCGTGGCGCTCGGCGCTCCGCTGCTCCTTTCGGTGCTGCTGCTCGGCCTCTACAACGCGCACCTCACGGGCAGCATGCTGCGCTTCCCGCAGAACGCGTTCTTCGACGAGCACGCCGGCCCCGTAGACATCCCGCTCTTCGCGTACCACGCGGGCTGCAACCAGCTCGGCTTCGGGCCGGGCCACGGCTGCGAGGCGACCTCTGCCGGCCCGCACTCGGTGACGAACGCGCTCAGCAACCTCGGCGACAATGTCACTGCCTGGTTCTGGCTCGTGGGCGGCGGCCCGGTGGCGTTCGCGCTCGCGGTCTTCGTGATCGTGGTCGGCGGGCGCGAGGATCGCTCCGGGCTCCGCGTGCTGTTCGCGGCGCTCCCGCTCACCTTCGTGCTGTACGGCCTCTACTGGTACGCGGGGACAGCGTACGGCGCACGCTTCTACCAGGTCGCCTTGCCTTCGCTGCTCGTGCTGGCGGCGCTCGGGCTCGAGCGCCTCGCCTGCCGCTGGGCTCGCGTGTTCGCGGTGGTCCTCGGCGTAACGTTGCTGTGGAACGGGTTCTTCGCCGTGCGTTCGGCGCGCGAGGTCGCTCAGGGCTACTGGGGGACCGACGCGCGCTTCGCGAAGCTCGCTGCCCGCTGGAAGGACGAGCGCGGCCTGGTGCTCGTGGCGTTCGGCCCCGGGGATCTGCGCTCGCACCACGACGTCACGACGTTCATGAAGGACGTGGTCTGGCTCAAGAACATCCGCTCGCTGGCCGCGCTCTCCGCGAACGCGCCCGATCTCTCGGGCCCAGTGGTGTTCGCGCGCTATCACCCGGGCCTCATGCGCGAGCTCCGTGCGCGCTTCCC
>JAYTBL010000253.1:0-4839 GCA_043736975.1 Polyangiaceae bacterium | reverse complement strand
CCTGCGCCTTGCGGTCGTTGGGATCGATCGCGAGGAGAGCGCGCCAGGCGTTGACGGCGCCCTCGTCGTTGTTCAGGCGGTCGCCGTAGATCGTCCCGAGCTTCGTGAGGATCTGGACCTTCTGCCCGTTGTCGTAGGTGACCTCGGCCTGCTTCTCGAGGACCTCGACGAGCTTGTCGAAATCCTTGGAGCGCTCGTAGAGACCGCCAAGCGCGCCGAGCGCTTCGGCGTTTGCCGGATCGCTGTTGAGCACCTCGTGCCACAGCTCGATGCAGACCTCGGGCTTCTTGACGCGCTCGGTCGCGAGCTTGGCGATCTCGAGGAACTTCTGCGCGCGCTCGTCGCCATAGAGGCGCTCGGCCTCGCGCCGCTCGAGACCGAGGAGCTTCTCCCAGTCGCGACGCTTCTCGTACATCCCGCGGAGGTAATCGATCGCCCCTCGGTTCTCGGGGTCGATGGCGATCACCGCCTCGTACGCCTTCACCGCTTCCGCCTGGTTGGCGAACTTGCCGGTGTAGAGCTCGGCAGCCTTCGTGTAGAGCGAGACCTGCTCTTCCGCGTCGGGGACCATCGCCGCGAGCTGGAGGAGCGTCTTGACGTACTCGTTGTAACGCTTGTTCGCCTCCTGCTTGTCGGCGAGCGCGCGCAGCTCCGCGATCTTGTCGGGCGAGCCGATGACGTTCTGGTGGGCGTCGGCGGCGGGCGCCGCCGCCGCCTGAACGGGGGCCGGTGCGGGCGTGGGGGCGGGGGCTGCCGGCGCAGCGGTGGGGTTGCCGTCGTCGGGGATGGAGGCGCGCGCGGGATCGAAGTCGCGCGGCGGCGGCGACGTGTCCTGCACGGGCGGCGGCGGCGCCGTCACCGGTGCAGCGGCCGGCGGGATGGAGCCGGGCCCAAGGATCGCGGGCATCGCCGGCGGCGCATTCGAGAGCTGCTCGCCGATCTGCGCCTCGAACGCGAGGAGCATCGGGTGCTGCGGCTCGATGTGGCTGAGGCGCTCGAACACCGTCCGCGCGCGGATCAGGTTCCCTAGCTGGCGCCACGCGATCGTGCCGGCCTGCGCGAGCAGGAACGTCGTGTTGCGCGTGCTCGTGTCGCTGCCGTTCTCGCCGGCGTGGGTGACCGCTTCCTCGGCGAGCGTGAGGACGCGATCCCAGTCGCCGCCCTTGCGGCCGTAGGCGTCGCGCAGGTAGTGGAACGCGCCTTCATTCTCGGGATCGAGCTTGATCGACTCCTCGAGGAACTTCGCGCCCGTGTCGACGTTCTGGTGCCTCGACACCCAGCGCGTGCCGAAGACGTGCGCCATCTTGGCGCGCGCCTTCCTCTCCGGCTCGGCCTGGAGGAGCTTGAACTGGAGCGTCTCGAGCTGCTCCAGCTTCCCGGCCTCACCCATCGTTCCTTCGAAGAGCGCCGCGGCCTGCTTCGAGGAAGGATCGGCGGAGTACCCCTGCTCGAGCATGTCGAGCACGTCGTCCGGGGAGAAGCGGCGCGTGACCCGCGCGGCGCGCAGGTAGAGGCGGCTCTTCGCCTCCGCTTCATTCTCGGCGGCGACGGACCTGGTGAGCTGCGACACGTGCGTCTGCCAGGAGCCGCTCTCGGCCTGGACATCCTCGAGGCACGCGCGCGCTTCCGCGTTCTGACCGCCGCTGGTCGCGAGCGCTCGCGCGTACGTGCTCGTCGCCTTGTCGTAGTCGCCGAGATCGCAGAGGACGTCGCCGAGCTCGATGAGCAGTGCGCTCGCCTGCGGCCCGTCCTTGTGCGTGCGCAGCTCCAGCTCGAGGAGCTTCTGCACCATGTTCAACTTGCCGAGCGCCCAGTACACGGACCGCGCCGCTTCCAGGCTCTCTAAGAGCGCGGGATTCAGCTTGTACGCATCCTGGAAATGCTTGAGCGCCTTGACGCCGGCGAGGAACTTCTGCTCGAGGACCTGACCGAGCCGCAGATGGAAGCTCGCCTTCGCCTCGTTGGCGTTCTGGGACTGGATACCCTTTTCGAGCTCCTCGACGAGCCCTTGCCAGTCGCGGACAATTTCGAGCTGCTTCAGTCGATCCTGCAGGTCCATGGATTCCCTCGGTTATCGCCAACCGATCATGCCAACGGCGCATCTACGCTATCAGAGCGCGCGCCCGTGTTGGGTGTTCTCAGCACAAAGGTTGCAGCCTGGGCCGAGACCCTCGTGCCGCGCAAAAAGCGCGACGCAAGGACTTGACCCGTGCGACATGCCGTCAATCCGCGAGAAGACTCGCGACACGCTACTGGAGCGTGCCGCCAAGCTTCGTCGCGAGCTGCTGGGCCGTCGTGCACTGGTCAGCGTATCGCTGGGCCGCTGCCCCCTTGCAGATCATCTTCTGGAACGACTGCAGCTGCGCCATCGCGTCGCTCTTCCGCGCCGGCTTGAGCATCGCGTACGCGGCGCCGAGGTTGAAGAACGCGATCTGCTGGCCGGGCTCGTTGCAGAGTCCGCACGCCTTCTTCGCCAGGTCGTACTCGGTGGCGGCCTTCGTCGCGTCGCTCTTCATGTCCGCAACCTGACCGAGCAGGCTGTGGACCGCGAACAGCTGCTTGTCACCGTCCTTCGCGAAGGAGACCGCGCTGTTGAGAACGTCCTCGGCTTCCTTGACGAGATTCAGATTCAAGTAGAGCAGCGCCAGCGGCGGGTAGAACGAGATCTCGTCCGGCTTGACCTGAATCGCCTTGGTGTACTCGTCGAGCGCGCCCTTCTCGTCGTCGAGGTTTCGGAGGACCTCGGCGAGCTCGAAGTGGGTGGACCCGGCGTTCTTCGCGTCCCAGCCGGCGCCGGCCGGGTAGTGAGGGCCGTTCGGATCGAGCTTGAGCGACTCCTCGAGGGGCGCCTTCGCGTCAGCCCAGGTGGCCGGGCCCTTCACGGCCTGCCGCGCGAGGGCCTGGCCATGGAGATAGTAGAAGTTCGCGTGCTTCGGCTCGACGCGCTCGGCCTTCGCCATGGTCGACGCGACCTTGTCCCACGCTTCCTTCTTCGCGTACGCGGTGCCCAGCTTCCAGAGGATCCGGTGGTTGGTCGGATCGAGGTTGGTCGCCTGCTCGTACTTCGAGATCGCGGTGTCGACGTCCGTTCCCTTGGCCTTGTCACCCTCGTTGGCGAGGTTGACAGCTTCGATGTTGTTGCGACTGCAACCGGCACCGAGCGTAGCCAAATAACAAGGGAGAGCGAGTGTCGCGATTGCAGCCCCGAGCGTCACCGTCTTCATGGCGGCCGGGAGTGTAAGGGAACCCGCCGGCCTGGCAAAGCGGATTCGCGGCGACCGGAGTCAGGGGGCTTTCCAGGTCGCGATCTTGGGGATCAGGAAGTCCGACCAATCGTCGCTCGTGCCGTCGTGCGTGCCCGGGACTTCCTTCTTCTGGAGCGGTATTCCAGCCGCCTCGAGCTTCGCCCAGTCGGCGCGGGTGCCGGCGATCGGGAAGCTGTCATCGCTCAGGTGAGCGATGTGAGCGACGTTGATCTTCCAGGTCACGCCCGTCGCCTTGGTCCCGCCGAGGCCCGAGTTCTCGATGATGATCCCCGCGTACTTCGCGGACTGCGTGAGGCCCATCTTGTAGGCGAGGATCCCGCCCGAGGAGTAGCCGGCGAGCACGATCTTCTGCTGGTGGACGTAGAAGCAGCCAGCGATGTCGGTGATGGCGGCGGTGACCTTCGGGTCGTCGTTCTTCGTGTCCCAGCACTGGCCGTCGCGGCCGCCGATCGAGATACCGATGTGATTCTGGGTGGCGATGGTCTTGTACGGATTGACGCCCCACTTCGCGAAGTTCATCGCAGAGTCGCCGCAGCCGTGGAGGCCGACGACGAGCGTGGTGGGCTGCCCCGCGTAGCTCTTGGGAACGAAGCCGACGTACGACCCCTGGGGCGTCGTCCTCGTGAAGAAGCCGTCCTTGTCCTTCGTGATCCCGGCGCAGCCCTTCGGCGCGGGCCCCGGCTGATCCGCGCTGGGGATGGCCGTGGGTGGCGTCACGCCGGGCGTGGTGGTGGTCGGCGAGGGCGAGGGCGAGGGCTGCTCGCTCGCATTGACGGTCGACGGGGGCGTCGGGTCCCCCGCCGTCCCGCTCGCATCTTCGTCCGACGACGAGCAGCCTGCGAGAACGACACTCACGAAGCCGAGAGCTCCGAAGAGCAAGGAGAGCTTGCGCATGCGTGGAGCCTTCAGTCTTAGCACGTGATTCATACGTGGCACGGCGCGCGACCCTCCCCTCCCCGCGCGCGTCACCACGATGGACGACATCTGCGCTTTCCGGCGGCGTTTTCAGGGGGCCAAGAATCCAGCGGACTGGGGCACGAGCCACTCCGCCCAGTCGGCGCTCGTACCGTCGTGCGTGCCGGCGGTGATGCTCGTGACGAGCGGGAAGCCCGCGGCGCTCGTCTTGTCCCAGTCGACCTGCACCTTCGCGAGCGGGAAGACGGTGTCCGAGCTGTGGGTGCGGTGGGCGATGTTCAGCTTCCACGAAGCGTTCGCGAGCAACGAGTCGACCGCGCCCGTGCCGTACAGCCCGGAGCTCTCGATGATGATCCCCGCGAAGCGAAGCGCGTTCTTCAGGCCGACGCGGTAGGCGCTGATCCCGCCCGACGAATAGCCGGCGATCACCACCTTCTTCTGGTGGACCCAGAAGCAGCTCGCGATGTCGTCGACCGCGGCGAGCACCTTGTCGTCATCGGAGGCACTCCAGCACTGCCCGTCCTTGCCGCCGATCGAGATGCCGATGTGGTCCTGGCTCGCGCGGGTGTCGTACGGGTTGATGCCCCACGCCGCGAAGTTCGCGGCGCTGTCGCCGCAGCCGTGCAGCCCGACGATGAGGCGCGCGGGCGCCGAGCCG
>JAYTBL010000252.1:0-4849 GCA_043736975.1 Polyangiaceae bacterium | reverse complement strand
GACAGGCGAGGACGTCGTAGAGGTAGACGCGCTGGACAAGCGCAGCCCAGTCCATGCGGCCGGACCACGGCGTGAGGAGTCCGGCGCCGAGGCTGGTGCTCGCGCGGCCCGGGTCCGGCAGCTCGGGCGTGTTCGCGGATCCGCTCGCGGGGTGGCCGGGGTACGGGAAGACGAGGTCGGACCGCGGGGTCCTTCTTCTTCCTTGTCTTCTTCTTCGGGGGCGGTGGCCGGGGCGGCTCGCCGGGCCGTGGGAGCTTCGTGGGGGGCCGCATCGCGACGCCACGAGCAGTGCGGGGCGAGCACGCCCGCGAAGCGCTGGAGCGGGTAGCGTGGGGGCGGAATCAAGATCGCGATTCGCGCCAGGCGTGTAGAGCGCCACGCCGCCGGGCGGCGGCGTTCATGGCATGTGCGGATACGGCGCCTCGCGCGCGGCGCTCCGCACCGCGTTCCGCTGATACTCTCCGGTGTGACCCAAGACGCCCCGGGGTGAAGTGGTTTTTTCGCGACGGAACTGCAAGTCCATGGACCACGAACCGCGGATCGGAAAACGGGGCAGCGAAGAGCGCGCAGCGGCGGTTACATCTTTGGATTAGCGGCCACGAGGACGGACGTGCTGAGCGAGGTCCCCTACTGCCGCACCGCACCCCCGCGGGGCTCGAGGACGTCCTCGGTCGTCTCGATGCCTCGCTCGTGCGCGGCGGACACGTCGTCGCCGTGCACTACCGGCTGGAGACGGACCACGGCCAACCTTCGTACCACGCCTTGCAACGTGTCGTGGTCGCGTGGATGATTGCAGGATGCGGAGCCTCGTCGTCACGCTCGGTCTCACGGCGATCGCTGCGTGCTCGGAGTTCACGACCGACGACGGCGGGGCGGACGCCGCGAGCGACAGCGGTGTGCCAGTGGTCGACGGTGGCGGCGCGGACGCGGTGGTCCATGCGACCGATGCGGGCGCCGACGCCGGCGGCCGCACGAAGCCCTGTACCTCGTTTGCCGCGGAGCCGTTCGGCGACGGCTGGCTGCGCACTGTTTCGGGCGGCACGTTCGCGCTCACCATGTTCTTGGGACGCAGCGGCCTCGAAGCGCGGGTCGTGGCAGGTGGTGAGAGGGCGGTCGTGGCGCGTACCCTGGTCATGCCGCCCGACGGCACCTTCAAGGTCACGATCCCTCTGATCGTGACCGGTGCTCCGAACGGGAACGTCGGATGGCTCGTCGACATCGTGAGCATCGCGTGCACGAACCCTGTCTCCAGCGTCAGCCTGAAGCTCGGGCATAACGGAGCTCTTTTCGTCGAGGCGACGCCCGCGGCCCCCGCGTCTGGAGTGGCGTCTTTCGGCCCGCCTCCGCAGGTCTGGTCCGACCTGCTGCTGGCGGTCGCGGACACCACCATCGCCGTGACGCTCGGCGGCCAGACCAGGACGGTCGTGCTCGACAGCACGACGCCCTTCCGCACGGCGGTAGGCTGCGCGTTGACGGTCGGGGCCGCCGCGAAGTCGAACGTCTCCGTGACCACGGTGTACGCCGAGAAGGTGTGCCTCCAGCACCTGTAACGTCGAGCCGCGGCGACTGCGCGCGCGCCTCGCCTGTACGCCTTGGTGGTGGCGATCAAGCGGAGGGGCAAGAAGTACCGTGAGGTCGTGGCCGGGCGCTGCGACGACGTCGTGCGCGGTCTCGCGCTGTTGTCCGCGATCGCGGTCGATGCGTACTTCGACGGCACGGCGCCCGACTCACGACCGCTTCGCCCGCGAGCGTCTGGGCGTTGGCGCGTAGGTCGCGTTCAGCCGCAGATTTCCCGCGGCCCTGGAGCAGAGCGCGTAGCCAAGGCACGAGCAGGGCGTTTTCCAGCGCGGTTGACATTGCAACGTTCGTTGCAATAATCCCTGGATGCTCCAGCAGACCGACGGCGCCCGCCTCGCCGATGAGCTCGACCTCTCCCTCGCTCAGCGGCGCTACGCGCTCGACGCCGTGCGGCGTGTCGTCCAGGCGGACGGCGGACCCTGCGGGGCGCGCAGCGTGCAGCTGGTCGAGGTGGTCGCCGCGGCGCTCGGGATCGACGTGCACGAGCACGCGGGAGGTGAGCTCGCTGCCGTACCGGTGCCGCTCCGGCGCGCGCTCGTCGACGGCCTGGTGATCGCGGCCTGCATCGAGTGCGACGTCACGCGCGCACGGCAGCTCGCGGTGGAGCAGGTGGCGCGCGAGCTCGGGGTCCGCTCGCACTGGGTGGAGCTGCTCGAGGCGTTGCGGCGCCGGCGGGCCTTCTCCGTGAAGCGGGCGCTCGTCACGCGCTCGCCCGATGCGCGACGTCTCTTCGCGCGTCTCTGGGAAGAAGAGGGCGTGCCAGGGCTCCTCCGCGCGGTCCTGTTCGCCCTCGGGCTGCATCGCGACGCTCCGCTCGCCGCGCGTTATCGCGCGCTCGCAAACGAACCTCCCGGCTCGCTGGGGCGGGCCTTCAGCGATCACTTCGAGTCGCGAAGGCTCGCCTTCCCCGGAGAGCGCGGCGGCATGCCGGAGCGCATGCTTCATCACGACCTCATGCACGTGCTCAACGGCTTCGACACCGATCCCGCCGGCGAGTGCGAGCTCGCGGGCTTCTACGCAGGCTTTGCCGACGGTGACGCCTTCACGTTCATCGTCATCGCGCTCGCGACCTTCCATCTCGGCCTCCCGGTGAGCCCTGCCGTCGTCGCGTCCGCGCGAGGCGCCTTCGGCCCAGCGCGCGTGCTCGAGGCTTTCATGCGCGGCCGGCGGATCCGCGTCGACGTCATGGGCCGCTGGGACTACTGGGCACTGATGCCCCTGCCGATCGACCGTGCCCGCGCGACCCTCGGCGCATGAGCGGTCGCCGCGACGGAGGGAGAGCGCGCGGTGAGCCCATCGTCGACGCCGTGCTCGCGAGCACCATCGACGAGCTGACGAAGTACGGCTTCGACGGAATGAGCGTCGAGCGCATCGCGACGAAGGCCGACGTGAACAAGACGAGCGTCTACCGTCGCTGGCCGACGCGCGAGAAGCTCGCGAACGCGGCGCTCGAGCGCATCCTCGTCGACGTGTCGGCCGCCGTGCCCGACACGGGCTCTCTCCGGGGAGACCTCCTCGGTCTCCTCGCGCCCGTCGCCCGGTTGCTCGAGAGCCCCCTCGGGCTCACGGTGGCTCGCTTCGCGATCGCGCAGGCGACCGCATCGGGCGCGCACGCGCTCGTCGCGCGGCAGCTACAGCACACCGCGAAGCCCCTGCTGGCCGTCGTCGAGCGGGCGGGGGCACGTGGCGAGTGGCGCCGCGACGCCGATGCCGGTCAGCTGGTCTTCATGCTCGTCGGCGCTCTCCTGCACCGCGCGCTGCTCGAGCACGCACCGCTGGGCCCGAGCTGGCTGGGGCGGCTCGTCGACCTCGCGGTGGAGGGCGTCCGCCCGCGAGGCGTGACGGGACCGGTGCTCACTACGCGCGGAGCTTCGCGTCGACGAGCAGCGGCGCCTCGAAGAGCGTGAACGAGCTCGCCGTCGACTAGCCGCGGCGCACCGGGATCGACGAGATCAGCCGCGCGCCACGCGTGTGGAACACATACGCCCAGGCCCACTGGAGGAACACCAGGGTCCGGTTCCGGAACCCGACAAGGAAGAAGAGGTGGATGAGCGCCCAGGTCAGCCAGGCGAGCACGCCGCCGAACTGCAGGCCCATGATGTCGGCGATCCCCGCAGGACGACCGATCGTCGCGAGGCTCCCCTTGTCCACGTACCAGAACGGTAGCGGCGTCTTGCCTGCGAGCTGGCGGATCACGTTCTTCGCGGCGTGGCGGCCCATCTGCATCGCGGCCGGAGCCACGCCGGGCACCGGCCGTCCCTCCTTGTCCACGAGCGCGATCATGTCGCCGATCGCCTGCACCTCGCGATGACCGGGAAGCGTGAGATCCTGGTCGACTTGCACGCGCCCCGCGCGATCAAGCGGCGTCCCGAGCTGCTTCGCGAGCGGCGACGCGACGTTGCCCGCCGCCCAGATGACGGTGTGCGCGGCCAGTCGCTGCCCGTCGAGCTCGACGTAGCGATCACCCACGCCCGTGACCCTCGTGTCGAGCATGACCTCGACGTGGAGCTTCTCTTCGCGCTGGCCGCGAGCGCTCGCCGAGAGCTTGTCGCTGTAGGTCGGCAAGACGCGCGGACCGGCCTCGACGAGGATGACGCGCGCGACCTTCGGGTCGATGGCGCGAAAGTCGGCCTTGAGCGTGTTGTGGGCGAGCTCGGCGATCGCACCTGCCATCTCCACGCCCGTCGGTCCGGCGCCGATCACCACGAACGTCATCGCGCTGCGCCGGCGCGGCTCGTCCTCGTACTTCTCTGCCTGCTCGAACGCGGTCAACACCCGGCGACGCACCTCGAGGGCGCCCTCCAGGCCCTTCAGACCGGGCGCGTGCGCCTCCCATTCCGCGTGGCCGAAGCAGGAGTGCCGGGCTCCCGCCGCGACGATGAGGTGGTCGTACGTGATCCGGCGACCGGTGGTGACGACCTCGCGCGTCGCGATGGAGATGTCCTCCACCTGCGACATCGAGAGGGGAAAGTCCAAGCAAAGCACTTTTCGCCTGAAGGGGGTCCGGTTCGTCCGGTTCGGCGGGGTCGGTGGAGGTGTCGGGCGGTGGGCCCCGGGTCGCGCTGGCGCTCCGTGATGCCTCGGGTTCAGGCGGCGTCGTCGTAGGTGGGGTCGCGGGCTCTTGCGACGTGGGGTGGATCGGCGGGGAGTCCGAGGTCGTGGAGGATGTGACGGACGAGGTCGGGATCGCGGACGTCCGCGAGGATGGTGCGGGCTCCTCCGCAGGGACAGGCGAGGACGTCGTAGAGGTAGACGCGCTGGACAAGCGCAG
>JAYTBL010000251.1:0-1836 GCA_043736975.1 Polyangiaceae bacterium | reverse complement strand
GGCGCGCGCGCGGAGCAGGTTCACGATGCACTCGAGGTCGCGCTTCTCGGCGGTCGAGGGACCGGGATAGAAGTGCCGCACCATGCGCTCCACGGTCGCGGTGGTGCTCGGGTAGGCGTGCGCGAACAGGTGAGCCTCGGCCTCCGTGAGGGAAGGCGCGAGGCTCGGATCCTTCGCCAGCGCGAGGTCGAAGGCGGTGCTCGCCTCACGAAACTCACCGGCCGCGAAATGAACGTGAGCCATGGCCCACGCATCGCTGCACCTGGTGGCGACGCTCCGCGCCTCCTCGGCGTCGCGCTCGAGCAGCGAGACCACCTCCTGGCGACATGGCGGCGGCTCCGGCGGAAGCGACGCACGCGTGAGGTCTGCCGTCTCCGGCGTGCGGCGCGCGCGCTGCCCGAGCGCTGCCCCCGCGCCGCCAAGAGCCACCGCTGCGGCGATGGTCGCGATGAGAGGACGCGAGATGCCCATGCGGCGCCGTTCGACCGTCGACGTGGCGCAGATCGGAATCGCGACCGGCGTCCCGGCCGAGTCCGGAGTCTCGGGCGACATGCGAAGCGCGGTCGAGCGTGCGCGATAGAGCGCGTCGTCATCGGGGGCCGGCACGACAACCCCCCGGACGCGAACGCGATCGCCCGCCCGCACGATCCGAAACTGACCGGCCTGCGCCCGGACCTTCGCGACGGCAAGCGTCTCCGCTCCGAGCGAGCGCGCGCGCTCGAGCGGCGTCTCGTGCGCGGTCTCTGCCGCGCCGACGACGACCTGCGTTGCGCCGTCGAGCGTCGCTCGCCCGCCGCCCTCGAGATCGATCGCGATCTCGCCGGCCGCCGGGAGCTGCGTGACCGCATAGACGTTGGGCTCGTCGAAGAAGGACGTGCCGAAGGGATGGAACGAGACGAGCGGCGCCTGAGCGACGAGCGTCCCTTCCAGGGTGACGACCGAGCGCGGCGCGATCCCGGCGAAGTTCTCCCGGGTCACCGGCGGGCCCAGAGCCGCCACGGCGCGACGATGCCGGCGGCGCTCACGAGCCGCCTCGAGCCGCGAGGCGCCGAGAGCGCCACCCGCGACGAGGAGCGGGGGGACGGTGAGCCAAAGCGCGAACCAGAGCGGAGCGTCCACCAGGCGAGAGTACGCTGTCGGGCGAACGGCGATTCCCGCGGGCGCGTAAAACGAGCGCGCCAGGATCGTCGACGCATCTTCGCCCCTGCATTCCCGGCCTTTCGAGGGTGAAAGGCCAACGACCAGTTCCCCACCAGGGGTCGCGGGGTTGCGGCTGGTACGAAACCCGCACGGGACCCGGCCAACGCTACGTCGAGCTCTCCCCCCCGAGTCCGGCGTAGCGCGCTTTCTCTCGTGCACGACACCCACCAGCAGCTGCGCGCGTGCGCTTCCAGCGACGACGCTCGGAGGTCCCGCTCGCGGTGCACGAGACTCCGCGTCTCGACCGCGGATTGGTGGTCGTGCAGCTCCTCGGCGACGTGCGCGCCGAGGCGGAGCGTCGCCCCGACGACTGGCTACGGCGAACCTTGCTGCGCAAGCTCGAGAGCCTGCGCTTCGTCGTCGATTGTTGGGGCGCGGCGTACGCCCACCGCTGACCGCCTCGCGAGCCATCGTAGATTTGCGCCATGCACACCGCGCGACGGATCGAGCAAGGGCCAGCTGGTCCTCCCCAAGAAAATCCGCGAGAGCCGGGGCCTCGGCCCAGGCTCGGAGGTGGAGATCGAGGAGGTGCCGGGCGGCGTCCTGATCAAGTTCGTCCGCGGCCCCGGGCAGGTCTCCCCCGAGGATCTACTCGGTTGCACTGGCTATCGCGGCCCGAAGAAGACACGAGAAGAC
>JAYTBL010000250.1:0-1838 GCA_043736975.1 Polyangiaceae bacterium | reverse complement strand
GTCTTCTCGCTCTCGAGCATCGAACGCGTGACCTGCGCGATGGTCCGGTCGTGGGACTCGAACGCGTCGAGCGAGGCCGTCGCCTTGCGCACCTCGATCAGCAGATCGTGCCGTCCGTGCTCCTGGAGCAGCCGGTCGAGCTCGGTGAAGGCTGCGCTCCGATCGTTCACGACTTTCCCCGCTCAGCGCAGACGCTTTGGTCGCCCGAAGATCGAAGAGACGAAGAGCAAGAAGGCACATCCGCAAGCGACGCCCACCAGCACCTTCGTCGCCGTGCCGTCCTCCCCGCGCGAGTGGAGGGAGAGCGCCGCGTAGCCGCTCGCGATCCCGATCGCGGTGTAGATGAGCTGCCGGCCCACGACGTAGAGCGTGCGTGCGCCTTCCTCGACGCCCTTGACCTTGACCTCCATCTCGCCGCGCGTGGCGCGCTGGAGGTACTTGCGGAGGTCCTCGGGCAGCGTGACGGCGCGCATCGCCATGTCGCGCACCGTCTCCATCGCGACCTTCTGCCAGTCGCGGTTGCCGAGCACGAAATCCTGGAGATAGGGCTTGATGATCCCCATCGGATTCAGCTCGGGATCGAGCATCGAGCAGCAGCCGTAAACGAGCAGGATGGTGCGCTCGAGCAGCACCCAGTCGCGCGGGATGTGGAAGACGTCCGAGAGCTCCTTGAGCCCGACGTTCATCTTCCGAAGGTCGAGGAGGCCCTCGAAGCCGACCTGAGGGTCGATCTTGATGTCCTTGAGGTTGAAGGACTCGAGCTTCACCTCCTCCTGGAACTTCCGGTGGAAGTACTCGATGATCTTCTCGCTCACCACCTCGTCGCTGGTGCGCGAGAGGAAGCCCATCTTGCGGAGGGCCGCGATGAGGCGATCGGTGTCGCGCCGGATGACGCCCTCGAGGAACTCCGGGATGCCCTCGCGCATCGGCTGCGAGAGCTCGGCGACGGCGCCGAAATCGAGGAGCACCAGGTCCCCGTCGGCGTTGACCAGGATGTTCCCGGGGTGCGGGTCGGCGTGGTAGACGCCGTCGACGAAGATCATCTGGCAGTAGACACGCACCAGGCGACTCGCCAGCTCCTTCTTGTCGATGCCCATCGCCTCGAGCCCCGCGAGGTCGGTGAGCTTCTTGCCCTCGACGAAGGTCGTGGTGAGCACGCGGCTCGTGGACAGCTCGCGCACCGGCACCGGGAAGAGGACGCGCGGGTCGTCCTCGAAGTTCCGCGCGATCTTCTCGATGTTGTCGGCCTCGGCAGAGAAGTCCAGCTCCTGCTGCATGAGGTCCTTGATCTGGTGGTAGTAGGCGTCGAGCCCCTGGACCGGGACGAACCACTGCACGATGCCGATGATGCGGCGGATGGTCTTGAGGTCGAGCCGGACGATCTCGTCGATGTCTTGGTGCTGGACCTTCACCGCCACCCGGCGGCCGTCCTTGGTCGCAGCGGCGTGGACCTGACCGAGCGAAGCGCTCGCGATCGGCTCGCGGTGGAAGTCGTCGAAGAGGTCGTCGACCTTACCGGAGAGCTCGCTCTCGATCCGCGGCGCGATCTCCGCGAACGCGCGCGGCGGCACCTGATCCTGGAGGCCCTCGAGCTCCTGGCGGAACTCCTCGGGCAGGAAGTTCGCCATGATCGAGAGCAGCTGCCCGACCTTGATGAAGAGGCCCTGCAGCTCGAGGATGGTCGCGTAGACGCGCTTCGCGTTCTCCTGGTGGACGGCCTTGATGCGCTGATCGCGGTAGGCGCGCCCCAGCACCTTCGCCATCCAGAACAGCGACATGTAGCTCCAGATCACCTGGAACGTCGTCGTGTACGCACGCACGAAGCGCCACCGGTTCGC
>JAYTBL010000249.1:0-1839 GCA_043736975.1 Polyangiaceae bacterium | reverse complement strand
TTGTCGGGCCCGTCGACCACGACCAGCTCCACGGAAAGAATGCGCGCCCCGCGGCTCTCGGCGGGGACGCGGGTCGTCTCGTCGTCGACGAAGTCGCTCACGAGGAGCGATACTAACGCGGCGCGGCCGCGGACGCGTACGGGTTCGGTCGCGGAGGCTTCTTGCCCGGCTTGTCGGAGCTGGGCCGCGGGGCTGACGCAGGCCAGGTCGCGGACGCGCGGCCGCCGGACCCGCGGCGGCCGATGCGGAGGGGAGCTCGTGGGGCGCGACCGCGCGGCGCTCGAGCAGCTTCCCGGACGGTGGCGCATGGCGTGGGAGGCGAGCCTGCCCAAGCCCTGAGCGATGCGGACGCGGCGGGCGCGGTCGCTCGTGAAAGCCCAGGTGCGCCTGGGCAGGTAGCATCGGACCTGTGAGTGGCGCGGCCGAGCATCGCGCGACCAACGCCGGACGAGATCGCGTCCGCGTTCGCCGGCGCGCGGATGTGAGCCTCGACGTTCGCCTACGGCACTACCTTCCAGGCGCCGGCGCCGCCGTCAGCGCCGCTATCCAGGCCGCCGTCGCCGCGCTCACCGACGCCTTGACACACGAGCCCCGCGGTGGGCGAGCAATAGCCGTCGACGCCGTCGCCCGCGTAGGAGCACACGAGACCGACCGGCAAACACGGCTTCCCGCGGTAGTCGCGGTAGTCGGTTGCGGGGCACGCCGCATCGTTCCGTGGAACAGGCTCGGAATGCCCGCCTCACGAGAATCGACTACTTTGTACTTTACGGGCGATGGGACCATGGCCAAGCGCCTCTCGTGCAGGGTTGACCGAGGGCCTCGTATACGAGGCGCCTGACCGGCACGCGAAGATCGCCGTGAGCCGCCCGAATT
The DNA here is from genome assembly GCA_043736975.1 of Polyangiaceae bacterium. GTDB lineage: Bacteria > Myxococcota_A > Polyangia > Polyangiales > Polyangiaceae > Labilithrix. Next base: position 966 of record JAYTBL010000249.1, on the reverse strand, counting down.
CGAGCAGCTTCAGCGCGCCGGCTGCGTGACGGCGTTGCCATCGAGCGTGATTGCGGTCTGCGCGAGGAGCCGTCCGTTGATGGATGCGCCCGCGTGCAGCGCGATCGACGTCTGGCTCATGACGATGCCTTCGACGTGAGCGGTCGTGTCGACGTCGACGAGGCCGGAGACCTGCCAGAACACGTTCTGCGAGCGGGCTCCGCCGCTGAGCACGATCTGAGCGGCGCTGCTGATGGTGAGGTTCTGCGCAATCTGGAAGATCCACACGTCCGTCGCCTTGCCGGCGAGGGTCAGCGACGTCGGGATGAGCAGACCCGTGCCGAACTTGTAGATGCCCGCCGCGAGCGTCATTCCTCCGATGTTGCCGGCGCCGAGCTCGGTCGCGCTGGGCGCACGGCCCGCTGCGTCGGTGAATGCAGTCTGCATGTCGAGGATCGCCGTGCCGACGTTGGCGGGGGTGGGCGCGGCGTCGGTCGGCGCGTAGATGCGGCCGTTGACCTGCGTCGAGGTCGAGAAGAAGTCGGTGGCGTCCGCGGTGAGCGCGAAGCCGGTGATGGAGGTGCCGGCCGAGGGGCCGATGCCCAGGTTGCCGGTGATCACCGTGGAAGGCACCGTGGAGATGCCGCTCTTCGCGAGGATGACGTAGTTGCTCGCCGAGCCAAGATTCACGGCGCCCGGCGCGAGCTGGTTCGCACCGCCGGCGGGGTTGCCGCCGTTCGCGGAGGTGCCGCCGCTCGCGCTCGCTGCGCCCGTCGGATCGCCGTTCTGACCCGCGCTCCCGCTGGTGCCATCGTTCCCACCGCCGCTCGCCCCGCCCGCGGGAGCCCCGACCTCCGACCCACACGCAGCGCCGACCGAGAGGAGGAGGACCGCGAGACCGAGCTTGCAAGGATTCATGAGATGGAGCGACTGCATGACGCGAGCCGCTCGCAAGTCCATGCAACACGCCCGTGCGCGGTCGAAGAC
>JAYTBL010000248.1:0-4862 GCA_043736975.1 Polyangiaceae bacterium | reverse complement strand
GGATGGTGATCGCCGACAAGTACCGCATCGAGCGGGAGCTCGGGCGTGGCGGCTTCGGGATCGTGTTCCGCGCCATCCACCTCTCGCTCGACCAGGTGGTCGCCATCAAGGTGCTCACCGCGGGCGACGGCGGAGAGGTGGAGTGGCGCGAGGACGCCGCGCGCTTCCGGCGCGAGGGTCAGGCCATGGCCGCCCTGCGCAGCGAGCACGTGGTGCGCGTGCTCGACGTCGACGTGCTCGAGTCGGGCAATCCGTACATGGTGATGGAGTTCCTCGAGGGCGAGAACCTGCACGCGCTCCTCCACCATCCTTCCCCGCTCGGCATCGGCGAGGGCGTCGACCACGTCGTTCAGATCCTGGCCGCGCTGGGCGAGGCCCACGCCGCGGGGATCGTGCATCGTGATCTCAAGCCTGCCAACGTGATCGTGACCAGGGGCGCCGGTGGGACGGCGGTGGTCAAGGTGCTCGACTTCGGCGTGTCGAAGATGGGCGCCTCGGGCGTCACCGAGAGCGGTGGCGGGCAGCCGCTGACCAAGACCGGCGCGGTGATCGGCACGGTGGCCTACATGGCGCCCGAGCAGATGCTCGACGCCAAGCGCGTCGATGCGCGGGCTGATCTTTGGTCGGTCGCCATCATCCTGCACGAGCTACTCACGCGGACCACGCCCTTTGGGCCGCAGAACGGCGCCAACCTCGTGGCGACGATGCTCACCAAGCCGCCGGTCACGCTCTCGTCGCTCCGCCCTGATGCGCCGCCCGCGCTCGATGCGGTCCTCGCGCGCTGCCTCGAGAAGGAGGCCGACCGGCGCTACCCCACCGCCGGCGCGGTGGCAGCTGCGCTCGCTCAGTTCACGACGCCGCGGGCGCGCGGGGCGCTCGACACGCTGCGGCGCATGGGCAAGCCGACCGGGCACGCGGCGCCGGCGCTGAAGGGGCCGCCCGCGGCGCTCGCCAGCGCGAGCGACCGCCGGGCGCGGCGCGTCTGGACCATCGTGGCGCTGGTCGGCGTCGCCGTGACGATCCTCCTGCTCGGCATCCTCGCGGGCGTGCTGATCGCGCGCCCGCGCTGAGCTCGCTCGCTAACGCGTCGGGGGGCGGCGGAGGGAGAGCTCGCCGGCGGGGGCGACGGCCTCGAAGGTCGCGCCGCGGCGATCGGCGACGCCCGCGCGCAGGATGCCGCCCTCGTACTCGAGGAGGAACGGGGCGCGCGGCTTCGCGCTCGTACCTGTCTCGCCGACGACGAAGATGGTGACCGCGCGCGGCGGGCGCGTGATCTCGGCGGGACGCGGACGACAGAGGCGCGCGACCTCGGCGCTGCGGTCGGTGGAGACGCAGCGATCGAGCGCGGCGCGGTCTTCCGCGGCCGGCGCGGCAGCGATCGCGCGCGCGGCGGCGCCGCGTACCACCTCGGTCGGGTCCTCGAGCAGCAGCTTGCGCTCGGTTCGACCGTCGGTGCAGCGTCCCCTGGCGAACGCGAGCGCGATCAGCGCGTTGGCGCGGACCGTCGCGCGGCCGTCGGCGAGCATCGGGCAGACGCTCGCGGTGATCGACGCCTGGCCGCCCTGGCCGGCGATCGCGGCGCTGCGCGCGATCCCGCCGGCGGCGTTGGTGGCGACGTCGGCGTCGCCCGACTTCGCGAGCGCGACCAGGGTGGGAAGCGCGCTGGGGTCGCCCAGCGCGCCGAGCGTGAAGGCGGCCTGCGCGCGCACGCCGCTGTCGGGATCGGTGGCGAGGGAGCGAGCGAGCGCCACCGCGGCCGGGTTGCCCCGGTGCCCGGCGAGGACGGCGGCGATCATGCGGCGATCGTCGACGTCGCCCCGGGCGGCCAGCTCGGCGAGCGAGCGGACGACGGTGGGGAGCCGCGCGCGGCCTGCGGCCTCGAGGACGGCATCGCGCTCGGGTCCCGCGGCCACGTCGAGCTCACGGAACAGACGCGCCCCCGCCTTCTCGTCGGGGTTGCGCTCGAGGATGCCCCCCAGCGCCGCGAGGATGGCGTAGCGATCGACCTCGTCGCCTCCGTCGAGCTTCGTGAGCAATGCGCCGCGCGCCTTCACGCCGCCGCTCGAGGCGAGCGCCACTGCGGTGTGGAGGCGAACGGAGGGATCGGTGTCGGTGAGGAGCGGGACCAGCGCGTCGTCGGTCGCGCTGTCACCGGCTCGTACCTGCGGGGCCGCCGCGCCCAGCGCGCCGAGCGCATCGATGGCGGCGAGCCGGAGCGCCGGATCCTTGGAGGCGACGAGGCCCGCGAGCTCGGCGGCGGCGCGAGGCGCGCCGGTGCGCCCGAGCAGCGTGGCGACCGCCGCGCGCTCACCGGGCGAGGTGCGCGGCGCGCGCAGCGTCGCGGCCAGCGGCTCGACCGCGCGCCCGTCGGGGCGCGACGGATCGAGCAGCGCGGTGGCGGCGCGCAGGGCCTCCTCGCGCACGACGGGGCTCGGGTCGGCGACGAACTCGAGCACCACCGGCACCTGATCGGCGGTGCCCGCGCCCGCGAGCGCATGCAGCGCCGCGCCAGCGGGCAGGGTGCCCTTGCGGAGCGCCGCGACGATGGTCGGCGCGCTCTTCGTCGCGCGCAGCTCGCCGAGGACCCACGCCGCGCTCGTCGCTACCGAGGGCGCGACGGGCCGCTCGAGGAGGAGCGTGAGCTCGGTGACGGCTGGCTGACCGGCCGAGACCAGGGCATCGCGGACGGCGGTCCGCTCGAGCGTGCTGGCGGCGTCTTCCTGCGTGCCCATCGCCTTCATCAGCGCGCGCACGGCATCGGGCGTGGCGATGCGGCCCAGCGCGACGAGCGCCGCTTGCCGGACGGCGGGGTTGCGCTCGAGCGCGAGCGGCGCGATGGCCGACGCCGCCTCGGGCGCACGCAGGCGCCCCAGCGCGGCGAGCGCCTCGATCTTCACCTCGGCCACGGTGTCACGCAGCGCGAGGAGCAGCGCCTGCGTGGCGCGCGGATCGCCGAGGTCACCGAGCGCTCGCACCACCGCCTGCCGCACGTCGGGGACGGAGTCCTGCACCTTGCCCACGAGCGGGACCACGGCGCGCGTATCGCCGAGCTTCGCGAGGGCGCGTGCGACCTGCGCGCGGACGGCGGGCGTGGGATCGTCGAGCTTGCCCGAGAGCGGCGCGACGGCATCGGGCGAAGACTGCGCGCCGAGCGCATCGGCGCACGCGGAGCGCACGAGCGGGTCGGCATCGCCGAGGGCGCGCGCGAGCGCTGGCACGGAGCGCGGCGCGGGCAGCGCGCCAGCCACCTCGCAGGCCGCGATGCGCAGCCTTGCTTCGCGCTCGCCGAGCCACTGCAGCGCGACATCGGTGGCGGCAGCGACGCGCAGGCGGACCGCGGACTGCGCGCCGGCGAGCCGCACCTCGACGTCCTGATCGGCCATCGCCTTGAGGACGAGCGGCGTGGCGCGCTGCGCCCCCAGCGTGGAGAGCTCACGCGCGGCGGCGCGACGGCTCGCGGGATCGGGCGACGCCAGCCCGCGCTCGACGCGATCCGGCACGTCGGGCCACACCAGCGCGTTCGCGGCGGAGGCGAGGCCGAGGGTAGCTACCAGGGAGGCAATTCCGACAACGCGCACGCGTCAACGCTACCAGAGAACCCCAGCCCCTTGCTCGCGGCCCTGCGCTAGGGTTTTACCAGTGAGGACGCTAGCGATCGGGGTGGTGACGCCATGAGCAAATCTGCGAAGAGCGGACTCCGCGGGCTGCTCTTGATCCCCCTGATCCTCGCTTTTACGTCGCTCGAGTACGTCCCCGCGATCCTCGCGACGAGGCAGACGAAGACGTTCTGCAAGGGCCTCGCGACTGGAACCTCGCTCGCGGAGGTTCGCTCGCGAGCGACGTCGGAGAAGTTCACAGTAAGCCCGGTGCGCGAGGGCACGTGGATGATCGAGCACCGGTGGTCGATCGGGCGCGCCTACTGCGTCACCCACTTCGACCCCAGCGGCCAGCTCTCATCCACCGTCATCGGAGACTGATGGTGCGCTGCCCAGCGAGTCCGTACTTCTTCGAGAAGCCGTGGAGCCCGTGGTTTTGTCTGGTGGGCGTGACACGCGTAAATGTCCAGATTGCGTTACGCGCTGGCAGCGCGCCCTCTCCCAGGCAAGCCGGAAACGCAAGCTGGGACAGTCGCGAATTCGCTGGACAGCACGCACTCGGCATCGGAGTTTCGAGCGCGACATGAGAACAACGCCGTCGATGCGCAAGCAGAGCGCCATCACGCTCGTCGTCGTGTTCCTGCTCGGAACGCTCGCGGCGTTCGGTCCAGCGGCCTTGGCCTCACGAAGCACGCGGGCGTTTTGCGGCGGGCTGGTTCCGGGCATGACCGTCGCCGATCTCCAAGAACGCGCGGACGCCGGCCGCTATACCTCTTCGAAGGTGCGAGAGGGCGTCTGGATGGTGGAACACCCGTCATCGCTCGGCCGCGCCTACTGCGTGGTGCGCTTCGACGCGAGCGATCAGCTCACGTCGAAGGCGCTCGGGGACTAGCGACTTACTTCCAGATCTCGGGGATGCCGAGGCGGCCGAAGATCGTCCCGCTCATCAGATTCGAGAAAGGCTTCGACGAGCTGAGCGAAGAGACGGGCTTGTCAGACTTCGTGAGGAGCGGAAGCCCGAGCGATTCCGAGATCGTTCCCTTGAGCAGCGGCGTGCCGGAGTCGCCGCGCATGAGGAGCGGGATGCCGATGATTTCGGACACCAGCGCGTCGCCGGTGTCGTTCTCGCTAATGTCAACAACCTTGTAGCCCATGATTTCCTCCAGCTGTTGGAGCCTAGCAGGGAACGGACTGCCCGGCCAAGGCGCGAAGTTCGTGGTGACAATTTAGGTTGACACATTTCGATGTCAACCGTAGTTTACGCAA
>JAYTBL010000247.1:0-11434 GCA_043736975.1 Polyangiaceae bacterium | reverse complement strand
TTCGCCATGCCGCCCGTCGCGGCGATGTTGCCGGCGGTCAGCGATGCGAGAGACGTCGTGTCGAGGTTGTCGACTTCGCCGCTCGCCGAGATCAGCTGGCCGTTCTTGTCGACGATGAAGACGACCTTCGCGTTGGCGTCCCGGACGAGGCGATCCACGACCGTCTGGATCTGATTGAACTCCTCCTCGTACATCACCATCTGGGGATTGACCATCGAGCCCTCCGCAGACCTTGCGAGATGCAAATCCGCGATGTCGTCCGCCCCGACACTAGATGCGGGGGACAGCTTCGGTTCTATCCGACTCTTGGCTCGGACAGCAAGTGCATGCATGCGCGATCGCAGGCATGCGGCGCTTCATTAAGCCGAGGCGCCCTCAGGCACGTGCGCCGCAGAAGCCGGAAACGGCTTCAAACAGCACCCGAAGGCCCCATTTCAGGCCGTCGACGGGCGCCCGCTCGTCGTGCCCGTGGTACATTTTCGTGAAGTCCGCGTTGTGGGTGGGGTCGAACTTGACGGGCGAGAACCCGTAGCAGGTCGTTCCGAGCCTCGCGTAGGCCTTCGCGTCGGTGAAACCTGGGATAAGGTAGGGGAGAGGATGACCCGTCGGGTCGTTCCTTCGCACCGTGGCCGCGAGGTGATCGAAGAGCGGCGTGGCGCTCGTGGCCTCCACGGCGGGCAGGGATCGCAGCACCTCGAGGTGCGGATCGCCGCCCAGCGCCTCGCGCAGCTCGTCGAGAAACGCGCTTTCGCTCTGGCCGGGTAGCGTGCGCCCATCGAGCTCTACCGACGCCTTCCCCGGGATGACGTTCACCTTGGACCCCGCGCGGAGCACCGTCGGGGACGCGGTGTTGGAGAGCATGGCCCCGAAGGAGCGGCGCTGGCCGCTGTCCTTCACGAGGTGATCGAGGATGAGCGAAGCGACCTGCGGCGTCGTCAGCCGCTTCAGCACGTGCCGCTGCGGGCTCGGCAGCTCGCGCGCGAGGCCATGCAGGAATTTCGTCACCACCTCGGTCGGGTGCATCGGCAGGCGGCCCGTGCCGAGCCGGGTGATGGCCTTGGAGAGGCGCACGATCGCGCTCTCCGGGTCGGGCATCGAGCCGTGGCCGGGCGAGCCCTCGTAGGTCGCGCGCACCCAGCACACGCCCTTCTCGGCGACCTGGATGGGATAGAAGGTGCGCCCGAAGAGGTGCAGCGAGAACGCCCCGATCTCGCCAAGCATGTACTCTGCACGCACCTCGTCGGGGTGCTCGTCGCACAGGAAGAGGCTGCCCAGCTCGCAGCCGGCCTCCTCGTCAGCGACCGCCGCGAAGATGACGTCGCGCTCGAGCTTCTTGCCCTCGCGGAGGTCGCGCGCGAGCAGCGCCATGACGCAGGTGCTCATCGCCGCCATGTGCTTCATGTCGATGGCGCCCCGGCCCCAGACGTAGCCGTCGTGGATCTCGCCGCCGAAGGGGTCGTGCTTCCACATCGTCGCGTCGGCCTCGACGACGTCGAGGTGGGCGTTCAGGAGGAGCGGGGGCTTCGAGCCGTCTCCCTTGATACGCGTGACGACGTTGGTGCGGCCCCTGATCTTCTCGAAGAGCTTCGGCTCGAGGCCGGCCTCTCGCAGGTGATCCGCCACGCGCTCGGCGCAGACGTGCTCGTTGCCGTCGCCCTCGTCACGGGTCCCGCGATTGACGCTCGGCACGCGGATGAGATCGCGCAGCAGCGCGATGCACGTGTCGCCCTCGGTGTTCCAGTCGGTCGCGGTGGTCATCGCCAGGCGCGAGCATAGCGTGCAATGATCGCGCTCTCGATGGCTTCGATCCGCGCGCAGGTTCGTGAGGGGCTCAGCACGCTCGAGCTGTCGGCGCTCTCGCGCAGCGCGCTCGATCGCCCGCTGCTCCATCCCGCGGAGCTGCTGGTGGCAGTGCCGAGCGACGAGGGGCTCGCGCTCGGGGCCTTCCAGCGGCCGTGCGAGGTCGAGGGCACGCGGCCGCTGGTGCGGCGGGGGTCGGGCGGCGCCGAGGCGCTCGTGGGTCCAGGCTCGCTCTGGCTGCAGCTCGCGCTCGCCGGGAGCAGCGCGCTCGTGCCCTGCCCGCCGGACCGGCTCCTGAATCGCTACGTTCGCCCGCTGCTGCGCGCGATCTCCAAGGCCGGCGTGCTCGCGCACTACTTCGAGCGCGACTGGGTGAGCGGCGCGAAGCGCCCGGTGGCGGCGATCGCGTTCGCGCACGACGCGACGTCGGGCCGTGCCTTCGTGGAGGCGATCGTGGCGGTGACGACGCCGTTCGCGGTGCGCACGCGCGCCAGCACGATGGGCAAGGAGCCCGCGACGCTCGCGGAGCTGGGCGCGAAGGTCGACGTGCGGACGCTCGCCGAGGCCGTGCTGAGCTCGTACCGGGATGCCTACGCCGCTGAAGAGGGCGAGATCTCGCGCGAGCCCGCCGCCGCCGAGCCGGTGCTCGACGAGCCCCCCTGGAGCGCGGTGGTGAGCGAGGCGATCGGCGTGATCGGCGCGGGTCGCGATCGCGAGGGCCGCCAGCGCGTCGGCGGCGAGCTCATGGTCTCACGCGACGCGCTGGCGCGCCTCGAGGCTGCCCTGCAGACCGCGCCCGATCCGGCGGCGATCGGCGAGCTCGTCGACGCTACCCTCGGCGCCCCAGGCGTCGCGCTGTTCGGGATCCGCTCCCTCCGCTCCCTCCGCGACGTGATCGCCCGCGCCACCCTCGACGAAACCTAGGACCGCGCTCCTCAGTAGAACGAGCCCTGCAGCCACGCGGTGTAGCCGAAGATTTGCTTCGAGGGGGCGGCCGCGCCCGCGGCGTGCAGGTTGTCGATGGTGTAGCTCGCCTCGTTGATCAGGCGCAGGAGCTTCGAGAACCGCGCGCCGGCCATGAACCCGTAGGTATCGCGGCCGTTGTTCGCGAGCGACGAGTCGGTGGTGTACGTGTCGTAGCGGAAGCCCGCGATGCCCCACTTCGTGAGCTCCTGGTCGACGCGCACGTAGAAGCCGCGCTCGTTCAGGTCGCGGACGCCGTCGGTGAAGCTCCGCGGGATGGTGGGAACCGCGAAGGAGGCGAGCACGCCGGTGTCCATGTTGGTGCCGAACATGAGCTCGGCGAGCACCTTCGTCTCGCCGAGCTTCTCGGTGAAGGTCTGCGCCCACTGGACGCCGAGGTTCGCGCCCAGGCGCTCGAAGTTCTTCACGCGCAGCGCGGTGCTGTCGACGATCTGGCCGCGACCTAGGTAGCCCGCGACGTTCGCGGAGAACGGCCCGATCTTCGTGGTGGCGGTGGCGAAGAAGTCCTTCGAGCCGTTGAGATCGGGCTGCAGAACGAAGCTCTTCTCGCCTACGCGCTGCCCGTTGATGACGCCGAGATCGAGCGCGACGAGATCCTTGCCGTAGATGGTCTTGGCGTGAACGCCGAGATCACGCTCCGTGGGGAAGAGGCTCTGCGAGGCGAAGGTGCGCTCGATCCATGGCCGGTACATCGACAGCTCGACGACCTCGGCGCGGAACGGGATCATGAAGAGGCCGCCGGTCAGCTCGGTCCTCAGGTCCTTCGTCCAGTGGGCGATGCCCGTCGCCTCGGCGTTGCGGGCGATTGTCCCCTGCGTCGCGGTGGGACCACCAGCGGGCAGGAGGTCGACCTGCAGGAACACCCGCATGATGTCCGTCTCGTAGATGGTGCGGAGACGCGTGCGGCGGAGGCGGAAGAGGTTCGTGTTGGTGGTGGTGCCGTCGGCCTTGGCGATCACGTCGTTCGACGAGATCCCCGCGGGCAGCGCGCCATCGACGAGGTTCGGCGACGCCGCCGCGTTGAACGACTGGAGGCGGTACTGGAGCTGCACGTAGCCCTGCACCTTGAGGTGCCGGAGCGGACCGAGGTCCTCCTCGAGGGTCTTGAGGCGGGCCTCGTCGAGGGCGAGCCGCGTATCGAGGTCGCGGCGGCGGGCGTCGCCGAGCGGGGCTTCGGCGGGAGGCAGGAGCAGCGGCGCGTTGCCGAGCGAGGGCCCGGGCGGCGCCATGTCGGTCCCGGACGTCGAGACCGGCGTCTGCGAGGCGGGCGGCGGGATGGGCGGCGGATCGGCGGCCTGCGCGGGCGTCGGCTCGACGAGCGGCTGCGCCAGTGCGGCGGACGCGCGGAGAAGCAGAGGCAGGGCGAGGGCGAAGGCGCTGAGGCGTTTCACGCCGATGGGGATACCAAGAACGTCGATTCCGGACCTGACAATTCCGGAACGGGAACGCTCACCCAGGCGACTCCGTCGCCGTCACGCCTTCGTCGGGCGCTCCCAGACCCGGGCTTCGCGGAAGATGCGCACCAGCTCGGGATCGAGGTGCTGGTCCTTGACGCCGTACTCGAGGATGTCGATCGCCCGCTCCACCGGCACCGCCTTCTTGTACGGCCGGTCGCTCGCGGTGAGCGCGTCGAAGATGTCCGAGATGCTCATCATCTTCGACTGCACCGGGATCTCCTCGGCGCGGAGGCGGTTCGGGTAGCCGGTTCCGTTGAGCCGCTCGTGGTGCGCGCCGGCGATCTGCGGGACGCGCCGGAACGCTTTTCCCCAGGGGATGTTCGAGAGAAACTTGAAGGTGTGGGTCACGTGGCTCGTGATCTCGTCGTATTCCTTGGGCGTGAGCGAGCCGCGCTTCACGGAGAGCGCGGTCGCCTCGTCGGCGTCGAGTAGAAAGCGCGTGTCGCCGCGCATGTCGAAGTAGGTCTCCTTCGCGATGAGCTCGATCTTCGCGAAGTCGCCGGCGGCCATCACGGTCGGCTCGTTCGCAGCCATGATGATGGCGTACGAAGCGTCCAGCTCGGCGCGCCGCTCGAGATACTCGCGGTCCAGGGCGTCGAGCTCGGTCTTCGGGCCGCCGCGCTCCAGCGTGGTGAGCTTGCGGCGCAGCATGTCGGCCTCGAGCGAGCGCGCGATGAAGTCGAAGCGCGCGCGGATCAGCTCGACCTTCTCCTCGTACAGCTTGTTGGCCTTGACCAGCACCTTCTCGCGCACGCCGATCTTGCCGAAATCGTGGAGCAGGCTCGCGTACTCGAGCTCGCGGAGATCCTCGCGCGAGAAGCTCGCGATCTTGTAGGGACCGGTGGTCTCGGAGTCGACGACCTTGGCGAGCGCCACGGTGAGGTCGGCGACGCGCCGCGAGTGACCGCTGGTCGTGGGATCGCGCGACTCGATGGCCTCGACGCTCGCCTTGACGAAGCCCTCGAAGAGCTTCCGGATCTCATCGTAGAGCATCGCGTTCTCGAGCGACGCACCGGCCTGCGCGGCCACCATGCCGAGGAGCTCCTCGGAGCGCTCGTCGAAGGGGACGACCTGCTCCTCGACGTCCTCCTTGTCGAACAGCTTCTTCTCGGGATCCTTCTTCTTGTTGATCAGCTGGATGACGCCGATCACCTCGTCTCGCTGGGAGATCAGAGGGACGGTGAGGATCGACTTCGTGCGGTAGCCGATCTTCTCGTCGAAGCGGCGATCGAAGCCGTAGGGCGCGCCGGCGGGGATGTCGTACGCGTCGGCGATGTTGATCGCCTTCTTGCCCACGACCGCGCTGCCGGCGATGGATCGGGTGGAGATCGGCATCACGAACTCGCGCGAGTCGTAGCTCACCGACTCGTTCTGCGAGAGCTTGAAGCGCAGCATGGGCCCGCGGGCGCGGCTCATGGGCCCGCTCTCGCCGGACTCGGCGCCGGCGTCGTCGTCGACCACGTAGATGCTGCCGGCGTCGGCGCCGGTGACGAAGCGGCTCTTCTCGAGGATGATCCCGAGCAGCCTGTCGACGTCGCGCTCGGTGGTCATCGCGCGCGCGATGTTGATGAGCTCGCCTAGCTCGTAGCGGTAGCGCCGCAGCCACTTGCCGCGGCTCTCGGCGCGGCCCTTCGCCTCGAGCAGCTCGAAGGCGCGGATGCCCGCGAGGAAGATCTCGTCGACCGAGGCCTCCTCGGCGACGATGCTCGCCAGGCCGCGATTCATGGCCTGCTGGAGATCGACGTCGCTGGGGTAGCCCATCAGGATGAGCATCGCGGTGGAGTCGGCGAACCGCGCGGAGAAGGGCTTGAGCAGCTCGCGCCCGCGGTCCCAGACCGCCGCGGGGGCGAGGATCACCATCAGGTCGTCGCGCGTGACCGCGACCAGGAGCGGATGGGGCCGCGAGATCGTCTCGTTCACGAGCCGCGTGTCGTTCGCGAGCAGCTCGGCGAGCCGGTTCATCTTCGACACCAGGAGCGGTGTCGGCTCGCCGTTCGTCCGCGGGGCGGTTGCTCCGATGCTCTGCATATCGGTCATATGGTCGCGCGTCCCCGGAGTCGAGGCTACCAGAAGGAACGCGCGGTGAAAGGCGAGCTACACTCGCCTGCGATGGATCTGACCGCGATACGCACCGACTACGCCCAGGCCGGCCTCCACGAGCGCGACGCGCATCCGTCGCCCACCCGCCAGCTCGACCGATGGCTCAAGGAGGCGATCGCCGCGAACCATCCCGAGCCGACCGCCATGACGCTCGCGACCGCGACCCGGGACGGCGAGCCCGATGCGCGCGTCGTGCTGCTCAAGGAGCTCGACGAAGGCGGCCTCGTGTTCTTCACCGGGTACGGAAGCGCGAAGGGCCGTGAGCTCGAAGGCAACCCGCGCGCCTGTGCCTGCTTCTTCTGGGTGCTGATGGAGCGGCAGGTCCGCGTCACGGGCAGCATCACGAAGGTCTCGCGCGAGGAGACGGAGGCCTACTTCGATCAGCGCCCGCGCGCGAGTCAGCTCGGCGCGTGGGCCTCGCAGCAGAGCGCGGTGATCAGCGGCCGCGAGGAGCTGGAGTCGAACCTCGCGGAGATGATCGGGCGCTTCGGCGACGGTCCCATCCCGGCGCCGCCCGAATGGGGTGGCTACCGCCTCTCCGTCGACCGCCTTGAGCTGTGGCAGGGCCGGCCGAGCCGCCTCCACGATCGCCTGCGCTACACGCGGACGGGCGATGCGACGTGGCGCATCGACCGTCTCTCGCCCTGACGACTACTCGTCGGAAGGGTTCGCGAGCTTGCGCGAGAACACGATCGCGTCCCGGCGCTCGCCGCCCACCGTGACGTGGTTCTGCAGCAGCCCGGTGCGGCGGAAGCCGTTGAACACGAACGCGGTCGCAAGCGCGACGTCGTCGCTCGGGGCCACGGCGAAGCAGCTGACCACGCCCTCGCCGAGCAGCTTGTCGCAGAGCGCGCGCAGCGCCGACACGGTGGCGATGCGCTCGGCCTCGGTCCTGGGCCCCGTGAGGAGCTCGAGGAACGCGTTGCCGAAGCACGACTGGGACTCGGTCGACGCGATCAGCTCGAAGCCCCCGCGGCTCGTGAGGTGGAAGAAGCGCCGCTCGACGTCACGGCCGAACGCCTCGAACGCGGTGAGCGCGCGACCCCCGCGAACGGCCTTCTCGATGGCCTTCTTCACTGGCGCGTCGGTCTCCTTGACGACCGCGATCTTCGTCACCGGCAGCGGGCGATGCTGGCTCTGCTGGATCTCCTTGGCGTGCTTCTTCGCATGCACCAGGGTCTTCTCCGCGAAGTCGTGCGCGGGCGAGGCCTCCTCGGCGGAGGGCTCGTCGTCCTCCTCGATTCCGCTGGGCACGCGCAGCTGCTGCTCGAGCGCCGACTCGTCGACGGAGCAGCCGAGGATGAACGCGTCGCTGCGCTTGTAGAAGCCGGCGATGTTCGCCTCTTTCGCGAAGCCGAGCTTCACCCAGGTGCTCACCTCGTCGCGCTCGACGAGCGTGTAGACCTTCTCGATCCCCTCGCGCTTTGCGAGCTTGAGCACGAAGACGCGCTTCGCGTGGCTCGGTCCGGCGCGGAAATCGATCACGCGCATGGTCCGCGTTCGTCGATTCAAGAGGAGGCAGAGCGAGACGGTCTCGTTCTGCACGAACATCTCCTCGACGCCGCGCTTGATCGTCGGCGCCGCCACGACCTGCGAGGGTCGAAGCCTCCTGGCGTCACTGCGCTCCCGCTCTCCCCAGGCTCTCGCGACCATCGATGCACCCCCACCCTCGTTTCGTCCCTGCAACCTTTTGCCGGGCGCTCATTTCAACGTTGGAAGGAGGCGGTTATCATGCAGCCACACGCAGCGGTCAATCGACTTCCACCCCTGAAACAGGCGAACGACAGATCTGCAACCACCGCCGCGCGTCAATCCTTGCGTAGTGCGTCAATCTCCGAGCGCGGGACGCCGAGGCGCGCGAGGGCGTCCTCCAGGCGGTCCTTGTTCACCGAGACGATCGTGGGCATCCCCCCAGAAAGACCGAGGACTTCGAGGAAGTTCAGGCCGCTGTCGAAGGGCGCGGCCAGGGTGAGCGTCTCGCCGTCGAGCAGGAGCGCCATCGACGCCCGCTCCTGACCGATCAGTAGGAGCATCGTCTTGTCGTACCGGATGCGGCCTCCGGTTACGTCCAGGAAGGCGATCGATGTGCAAGCATGCAAGGTCGGCCTCGCGATCGCGATCTTGCGATAACTCCTGCCCAGCTCGCTCGTCGCCTTCTCCACGGCATCGAGCTCGCTCCCTGCGGCGTCGATGTCGCGCCAGAGCGAGTCGTCGGCGAGGCCGTTCGCGAGGTGGCGGACGACGAGCCCGAGCAGCGCCGGGTCCCGACCCCGCGCGCGAATGGCGCGATCGAAGCGCCTCGCGGTGTTCGAAGGGACGCCGAGGCGGGTGTCGATGGCCCGCGCGTCGTCGTCGGAGCCGGGGTAGGGCTCGAGGCCCTCGCGCAGCCACTTCGCGGCGCTGCACAGCCCGTCGAAATCGGTGTGGCACACGATGGTGTCGATCTTCCCGACGCGGGCGCAGAGCTCGGGGGTCACCATCTCGGGACAGGCGCCGTGCTCGGCCTTGGTGGCAAGGACGAAGCGTGGGTCCTTTTTGTATTCTGCATGCAAGAGGTGATCGTGATGATCGACCCAGGCCGCGAGGCGGGTGCCGAGGCCCTCGATGAACGGCTTCGTGATCTTCTCGAAGCCACCGCCCGACGCCTCGGAGGCGAACGCGACGTCGACCACCACCACGCGGCCCGTGATCGTGCTGGCCTTTGGCAGCTTGCGGGGCGTGGCGAAGGCGAGCTCGGCGCGGATCATGGGAGACAGCTACTCTAGCCAAGAACCCGGAGCGCGGAGACTTCCCATGAAATTCGACGAGCACGGCCTCCTTCCCGTCGTCGCCCAGGACCACCTGACGGGCGAGATTCGCATGGTAGCGTTCGCGAACGAGCGCGCCGTGAAGCTCACGCTGGAGACGGGGCGGGCCACGTTCTGGAGTCGATCACGCGGCGAGCTCTGGGAGAAAGGGCGCACCAGCGGCAACGGCCTGCCGGTGACAGCGGTGCTGGCCGACTGCGACGAGGACTGCCTGATCTACCTGGTCGCGCCCGAAGGACCGACCTGCCACACCGGCACGCCGTCGTGCTTCTACCGCCGCGTCCGCCTGGAGGACGGCCAGGTACGCCTCGCCGACGGGGACGCTCCCGCGGCCGTCCCGCTGGCCCGGCTCGCGCGCGCGGCCGCCGACGGGACCGACGAGCGCGTCACCGCCGAGGCCGCGGACGTGCTCGCCCACGTCATCGGCGCGCTGCGATCCCGCGGCCTCGGCTTCGAGCACGCGCTGCGGGAGCTCGATCGCCGCGCAGGAACGAGCGGTGACGACGAGAAGCGTTCGCGCAGCGCCACAGGATGATATCCTCGGTGACCCATGGGACAGAACGTCCTCGTCTTCGAGAGCGATGCAAACTTCGCCGGCGACCTCCGCAACGAGCTGACCAAGCTCGGCTGCGACGTTCGCGTGGTGGACGACGGTAATGCAGGGCTGCAGCAGGCCACGTCGGCGCGGCCGGATCTCATCCTGCTGTCGATCGAGCTGCCGCGCATGAACGGCTTCTCCGTCTGCAACAAGCTGAAGAAGGACCCTTCGCTGAAGGACGTCCCGCTGATCATCATGTCGAGCGAGTCGAGCGACGAGACGTTCGAGCAGCACCGCAAGCTGCGGACGCGCGCCGAGGACTACGTCCACAAGCCGATCTCGTTCGACGAGCTGCTCGCGCGCATCAACCCGTTCGTCGTGCTCGGGAGCGGTCGCCCGGCCGCCGCGTCGGCGGTGGACGCGGACGACGACGACGATCACCCGACCGGCCATCCGCCCGCCCAGGCGGAGCAGCCGGAGGAGCAGGACATCGTCATCGAGGAGATTCCCTCGCAGCATCCCGGCAACGGCAGCAGCACCGCCGAGTCCCTCGAGGCCGCCCTGCGCGCCGCCAGCGAGGCACCGGTGGCGCGCAGCGATCATCCCGCCCCACGCAACGATCGCGAGCTCGACGAGGCGAACGAGCGCATCCGCGCGCTCGAAGAGGCGCTGGCGAGCGCTCGCGAGGACGCCGAGAGCGCCACGGGCGGCGCCGACGCCGCCGAGCTCGAGCGCGTCCTCAAGGAGAACGAGGATCTCAAGACCCGCCTCACCGCGGCCAGCGCGGGCAAAGGTGGAGGCGTCTCGAGCCGCGAGTTCCTCGATCTGCGCGAGGCGCTGAACAAGAAGGACAAGGAGATCCTGTCGCTCCGCGAGGGGCTCTCGAAGAAGGACAAGGAGATCGTCGACGTCCGCGACAAGTCGCTGGCGTTCGAGCGCCAGAAGGCGGACCTCGACGACAAGGTGCTCGAGCAGGAGCGCCAGCTCGCCGAGCAGCACGACCGGCTCGATTCGCTGCAGGCCGACAAGGAGCAGGCGAAGAAGGCCGGTGAGGACTTCAAGCGACGCTCGGAGCGCTCGCAGGCCGAGACCGAGGTCGCGAAGAAGGAGCTCGCCGAGGCGCGCGACAAGCAGGTCGCCGAGCTCGCGGCCCTCGCCGCGGAGAAGGCTCGACTCGCAGAGGAGCAGGCCGCGACAGCAGCCGCCGCGCAGTCCGAGCACGAGACCGCGCTCGCCGCCGCCGAGGAGCGTCGCAGCGCGGAGCTGGAGAAGGCCGCGGGCGAGCACCAGACCGCGCTCGAAGAGGCGCAGGCCGTAGCCGACGAGGCTCGTGCCACGGCGCTTGCCGAGCAGGCGAAGAGCCTCGGCGGAGAGCACGAGACGAAGATCGCGAGCCTGCGGCGCGCGCAGCAGGAGGCCCTGCAGCAGGCCCGCACCGAGCAGGAGGAGAGCCTCGCGACCCTCACGGCGCAGCACGCCGAGGCGCTCGCCGCCGCGGCCGCAGCGCAGGAGAGCGCGCTCGCATCGCTCCGGTCGGAGGTCGAGTCCGAACGCGACGCGAAGGTCGCGGAGGCGGAGTCGAAGGGGGCAGCCGCGCTCTCTGCCGCGAACGACGACGCGGCGGAGCGGCTCGCGCTGGCGGAGGCCGGGGCCAATGCCTCGCTCAGCGCCGCGCGCCTCGAGGCATCCGAGACGCTCGCAGCGGCGCAGGCCGCCGCCGAGGCACGGATCGGCGCGGCGCAGGCCCA
>JAYTBL010000246.1:0-22310 GCA_043736975.1 Polyangiaceae bacterium | reverse complement strand
TCACCAACTGCAGCGAGCTGTGGGCCTGCGCCTTCAAGAACTGGGGCGCCATCCACGGCTCGAAGAAGCTCATCGCCCACCAGGGCGAGGCGGCGGGTGGAGGCGCGGCGGAGGGCAAGGCCGAGGTGGCCGCCGGCGGCGCGGGGCTGGAGGGCGCGGAGGCGGGGCGCGCGCTCGCGAGCTCGGCGCTGCCGATCACCTTCGTGGTGGTGGCGGCGCGGCTGCCGGGGAGCGGCGGCGGGCGGAGCGCAGAGCCCGTGTCGTCGCTGCGATCGCGATCGCGGGCGGGCTGCGGCGGCGGCGGGATGCTCGGGCGCTGGGACGGCGAGCCGGACGGAGGCAGCGGCGGGGGAAGAGAACGCGGGGCGCTCGCGGCGGTGGCGGTGGCCGCGGAGGTTGCAGGGTGCTCGGTCACGAGGTCGGCGCCGCCGAGCTCGTACGGCGTGGGGAGCGAGAGCGAGGGCCGCGCGTTCGCCGCGTCGTTCGCAGGGGGGACCTCGCTGGTGCGGTCCTTCTTGGCCGCCTCCTTCAGGCTCTCGCGCTGCTCTTCGATCGACCAGTTCTCGCCGGTCATCGCGAGGAGCTTGTCGACCGAGCCGCGCTCGGCGCCGTCCTCGAACTCGATCTCGATGTCGTCGCCCGCGATCTCCTCGACGCTCGGCGGGACCATCTCGACGTCCTCGAGATCGACGGACACGAACGAGGCGCGGCCCGAGCTCGTGGCGGCCGGCGGCTGCGGAGCGCGTGGCTCCCGCGGCTCACTCGAAGCGGCTTCGGGCGGCAACTTCGGCTTCTGGGGGCCGGTGGGCTTCGGCGCTCGGCCCTCGCCTTCCATCGGGCCATGCTCGCATGAATTCGAGGCCGACCGTCGAGCGAAGCGAGGCGGGCGGGCGAACAACACGGGCCGACCGAGCGAAGCGAGGGAAGGACGTGAATTCGAGCCCGTGGGCCGAACAACACCTCACTTGGGCGCGTTCACTGGCACGTGGAGGCGCCGCCGTTCGACTTGCAGACGCTGCAGAGGAGCAAGCCCACCACGCGGCCCCCCTGGCAGCGGATGCGCTGCTGCGCGTTCTTCGCGTCCCAACCGGGGAGGTCGCGGCCGCAGTACGTGCCGTCGGCCTTCTGCGCGCACTCGTCGCATTCGTCGGGGTAGCCGTCGAGCATCCCGACGCAGCCTTGTCCGGTCTTGCACAGGCGGACGCTCGCGACGACCTTGCCCTTGCACGTGACGAGATCGTCCTTGCGCTCGATCGGCCAGCCGATCTGATCGCCGCCGCAGTAGCGCCCGTCCGCCGCGGCCTTGCAGGCGTCGGGGTTGGCGATGGCGTCGGCGGCGGCGGCGGCGGCGTCGCCGGCGTCGGTCGTGGTGGGGCTGTCGACGCGGACGTCCGGCGGACCGACGGGAATCGAGCCGTCGATGGTGCCGCCGTCGGCGCCGCGCGGCGCCGCGTCGAAGTCGATGAGAAACGTGCATCCTGCAAGCATTGCCAGGGCGCCGGCGACGAGCGCGCTGCGGGCAATGATGGGACGGCGTCGCATCATGACCGATCGTAGCATCGCGCGGGCAACCTGCTCAGAACGGCCGGCCGCCCATCGTGCGCTCGGCGAGGTGAACGAGGTCGCCGCACTGCGCGGCGTCGCCGGGGTGCAGCTCTTCGGGATCGGCGGCGACGTCGTAGCACCCCCACGCGCGCTCGCCCTGGTGGGCGATGAGCTTCTTCGAGCCGTGGATGGCGCCCCAGTTCTTGAAGGCGCAGGCCCACAGCTCGCTGCAGTTGGTGAGCACGATCGACTGGTCGGGCGAGGAGCCCCCGCGGAGGAGACTTTGACCGGGGATCTTCTCGCGCAGCGCGGCGAGCGGCGGCGCGTCCCACAGGCCGACCAGGTCCATGATGGTGGGAAAGACGTCGAGCGAGGTGACGGGCGTTTCGTGGAGCGAGCGGAGGCTCTTCTCCTCGTCGGCGCTGAGCGTGCCGGGCGGCGCAGAGACCCAGAACGGGATGCGGATCTCGGGGTCGAAGAGCGTGCCGGTGTGGCCGACCGCGCCCTTCTCGCGCATCTGTTCGCCGTGATCGGAGACGTAGACGGTGACGGTGCGGCTGGCGTCGGGGCGCTTCTTCATCTCCTCGAGGAAGCGTCCCACCGCCTTGTCCTGCATGTAGATCGAGTCCTGGTAGCGGTTCAGGATCTCGTTCTCGTAGCCGGGTCCGGTGGCCTCTTCCTGAGGGGTGAAGGGCATGTCCTCGGGGTCGATCTTGTAGGGGAAGTGCGTGTTCGAGAGGTGCACCACCGCGACCCATGGCTCCTTGAGCGCGCCGATGTCCCGCAGGGCGTAATCGACGAGCTTGCCGTCGTCGGCGCCGGTCTCGTACGTCGCCTCGGGCTCGATCATCGTGGCGCTGACGTGGCGGGTCCACGGGGCGCCTTCGAGCCAGGTGCCGGAGTTGCCGAAGAGGAGGTTCTGGGAGGTGTAGTAGGCGCTCTCGAGGCCCGCGGCGCGCAGGTATTCCCAGAGGATGGGCGCGGAGTGGAGCTCCTGGCGCGTCTCGGTGGGGAGGCGGCCGCTCCACATGATGGCGAGCGAGATGGCGGTAGTGGAGTCGAGCGCGCGCATCTGCGTGAGCGCGATGCGATCGGGCACGGCCTTGTTGGAGAAGGGCGTGTAGCGGCACTTCTCGGTGTGATCGAGGCAGATGCTCTGGGCGCGCACCGACTCGGTGATGAACATGACGACGTTGCGCGGCCTGGTCGGGGTCGCGACGATCGGCGGGACGGGGAGGGGCGAGCGCGGGCCGGGGTGGACGCGCTCGACGGTCTCGTCGTGGGACCAGCGGGCGCGCGCGAGCTGGCCCATGGCCGCGACGTACATGATGTCCGGCGGCTGGCCCTGCTCGGCGCCGCCTTCGGGCGAGATGAAGGCGCCGAGGAGCACGGCGACGATCGCGAGGTCGAGGCACAGCCAGCCGCGCGCGCGCTTGCGCATCGGCGCGAGCTTCGCGCCGACGAGGGGGAGAGCGATGGCCAGGACCAGGCAGGGGAGTAGCGCGCGGAGGACCGTCCAGCGATCGAACCAGAGCTGCTGGCCGATGCTGGGAAGGAACGAGGTGCCGACGAGCACCGCGCGATGGTTCACGTACGCCTGGTAACGCTGGAACGTGTAGATCTGGCTGCCGACGAGGAGCAGCGCGGCGAGCGCGAGCAGCACGCGCACCGGAAAACGAGCGACGCCGCGCGTCCGGGTGGCGACGCCCACGAGCGAGGCCCAGACGACGAGGCCGACGGCGAGGCTGCCGACGTAGAAGAAGAGGTCGGCGCCCTCGAAGGCGAGGAGCCGCGGGTGGCGCTTCGCGAGGTCGACGGCGAGGATGCCGGCGGTGGGGGCGAGGAGGAGCGCCCGCCCGGCCCAGCGCCGGAGCTTCGCGGCGGTGCGGGGAGACAGCACCCCGGACTTGCGCCGCGCGGCCCCGGACTTGCGCCGCGCGCGCGATGGCGGGGTCGGGGCGGCGGCGGAGTCGGGCACGGGAGGGGCGCAGGATAGTCGCAGAAGCTGACGGTCGACAGCTGACAGCTACCAGTCCCGACGGTGACAACACATACTTGCGTTCATTCGCATGCGTGTATATATAGAACTGTGCTCGAAGCGATCGCACCCCATACCCGCTGGGAGCTCTATCGCGTGCTCGCCGAGCCGGTGCGCCTCCGCCTGCTCGCGCTCGCCGCCGAGGAGGAGCTGGCGGTCGGGGAGCTCGCCAGCCTCCTCGGGGAGAGCCAGCCGAACATCTCGCGCCACCTCACGCCGCTGAAGCAGGCGGGGCTCGTGCTGGTGCGTCGTGAAGGAACCCGGGGGCTGGTGCGGATCGCGGAGGCAGCGGCGGCGGATGCCGTCGTGGCGGACGCCCTCGCGAGCGGGCGTGCGCTCTGCGAGGCGGACGGGAGCCTCGCGCGCATCGCCGAGGTGCTGCGCGAGCGGGACCAAGTCGCGCGCGAGTTCTTCGAGGAACGCCCGGCCTCCGGCGAGATGCCCGACGCCCTCGACGCCACCGCTGCCTATGTCGCCGCGCTTGCCCGCCTCCTGCCGTCGCGCGCGCTCGCGGTGGACGCCGGCACGGGCGACGGCGCGCTGCTCGACGTCCTCGCGCCGTCCTTCGAGCGCGTCATCGCGGTCGACCGCTCGGCGGCGCAGCTCGATCGCGCCCGCGCGCGTGTCGGCCGCCGCGGCTACACGAACGTCAAGCTCCTGAAGGCCGAGCTCGGCGCCCCCGAGCTGCGCAGCCACGTGGGCGAAGGAGCGGACGTCGTGTTCGCTTCCCGCCTCCTCCATCACGCGCCGCGCCCTGTCGACCTGGTGCGGCAGCTCACGCAGCTCGCGAAGCCCGCCGCGAAGCACGCCATCGGCGGCGCGGTGGTGATCATCGACTACGCGCACCACGACGACGAGTCGATGCGCAACGAGGCGGACCTGTGGCTCGGGTTCGAACCGGCCGAGCTGAAGCGGTTCGCCCGCGAGGCCGGTCTGGACGATGCGGATGTGATCAGGATCCCCCCCGCGTGGTGCGGCAAGGGGAAGGACTCGCACCTGCCCTGGCAGGTGATGGTTTCACGTAGAAAGCACTGAAGGAGACAACGACAATGGCTGACAACTTCAAGGTCAAGGATATCGGGCTCGCGGACTGGGGTCGCAAGGAGATCGCGATCGCGGAGAGCGAGATGCCCGGCCTCATGGCGCTCCGCAAGGAGTTCGGCGCGGCCAAGCCCCTCAAGGGCGCACGCGTCGCCGGCTGCCTCCACATGACCATCCAGACCGCGGTCCTCATCGAGACCCTCACCGCGCTCGGCGCCGAGGTCACCTGGACGAGCTGCAACATCTTCTCCACGCAGGATCAGGCCGCGGCCGCGATCGCCAAGACCGGCGTCCCCGTCTTCGCGTGGAAGGGCATGACCGAGCCCGAGTACGAGCAGTGCATCGAGATGCAGCTCAAGGCGTTCGCGGGCGGCAAGGGCCCGAACATGATCCTCGACGACGGCGGCGACCTCACCGTCATCGCGCACAAGAAGTACCCCGAGATGTTCACGGGTAACGACCCGATCCGCGCCATCTCCGAGGAGACGACCACCGGCGTCCACCGCCTCTACGAGATGGCGAAGAAGGGCGAGCTCAAGGTCCCGGCGATGAACGTGAACGACTCCGTCACGAAGTCGAAGTTCGACAACCTCTACGGTTGCCGCGAGTCGCTCGGTGACGGCCTCAAGCGCGCCACGGGCGTGATGTTCGCCGGCAAGGTCGGCGTCGTCGCCGGCTTCGGCGATGTCGGCAAGGGCTGCGCGCAGGCGCTCAAGGGCCTCGGCGCCCGCGTCATCATCACCGAGATCGACCCGATCTGCGCGCTCCAGGCGGCGATGGAGGGCTTCCAGGTCACCACGATGGAAGAGGCCGCTCCCCAGGGCGACATCTTCGTCACCGCCACCGGCTGCTCGGGCATCATCCGCCCCGATCACCTCAAGGCCATGAAGGACCAGGCGATCGTCTGCAACATCGGCCACTTCGATTGCGAGATCGACGTCGCCTGGCTCGAGAAGAACCCCGAGATCAAGGAAGAGAACGTCAAGCCGCAGGTCGACCAGTTCATCTTCCCCGACGGCAAGCGCATCACGCTGCTCGCCCGCGGCCGCCTCGTGAACCTCGGCTGCGCGGACGGCCACCCGTCCTTCGTCATGTCGACGTCCTTCACGAACCAGGTCATGGCGCAGATGGAGCTCTGGGCGAACCACTCCAAGTACGAGAACAAGGTCTACACGCTGCCCAAGAAGCTCGACGAGAAGGTCGCCGCGCTCCACCTCGTCAAGCTCGGCGTGAAGCTCACGAAGCTCGACAAGTCGCAGGCGGAGTACCTCGGCGTCTCGGTCGAGGGGCCGTTCAAGCCCGAGCACTACCGGTACTGACAGGTGGGGCTCCGCCCCTCGCTTCGCGAGTCTCCCCGGGATGAAACCTACCCGGCGTGACTCGCCTTCGGCGACCGGCGCTTCGCGCCGAAGAGACGCCTAGCGTCACGAAGAGAGCTCGCCTTGCGGGGCGGGCTCTTCTTCGTTTTGTCACGAGCACCGAAGCCTATGGCGATTGGCCGGCGCTGCGGGCGGCGATCCATTGCGCGACCTCCTTGGCGAACGCCTCGAGGTCTCGCAGCCCCGCGATGGCCGCGGCGTGGACCATGGACGGATTGATTCCGGCGTAGCCGTGCGCCACGACGTTCCTCAGCCCCACCGCTCTGCACAGCGACGCCGCCGTGCTCTCGGAAATGACGCCCTCGTCGCGGAGCCGGCTGAAGCCCGCCGCGAGGGTGGCGGCGGATGGCCAGCCCTCGTCCGCGATGAGGTGGCTGGCGATGTCGGCGCAGGTCTGCACTGCGAGCATGAGGTTGAAGCTCACCAGATCGAGCGCATCCCGGTCCCCGCGCAGGGCGTCCGCGGTGGGCGGGCAATGACGCTGAACGCGCTCGACGCGGTCCGCCAGCTCCGCCAGCTTGACGGCTGCGAGCTGGCGATCAACCACCGGTCAGGCCTCGGTCGGCGACCCGCGCGAGCCACGCGTCGCTCATTCGCGTGAACCACGGTCGGTCCGTCTCCAGGGTCGCAAGCGTGCGCGAGCGCCACAGCGCGCCGGCGCCTGGATAGCCCTCGTGCACCACGACCCCGTCGCGTACCAGGTGCTCGAGCAGCGGAATGGTCGCGTCCGCGAGCGAAACGAGATCGACCTCGCGGCCGAGCGTCGCGGTGAGGGTTGCCCTCAGAGCGAGAAGGTCGACGCCAGGCGCATCGACCGCGAGGTCGACGTCCGAGTCGTGACGCGAGCTGCCGCGAGCCTCCGAGCCAAAGAGCACCGCGACGCGCACGTCCGCCCGACCTGCGAGCACGTCGCGAATGGCACGGGTGGCGCCGGTGACCGTCATCCCGCCATCATAGGCGGGACACGTCGCTCGTGACGAGTCCGGCGCTCGTCGGGCCGTGCTGGACGGCCCGCCGCTCGATTCGGAGGACTTCAGGGGGTGGCGGTGGGCTCGACGACGATCTTCAGGGCGATGCGCTGTCCGGCGTCCACGCGGAGCACGACGCCCTTGAAGGACGTGGCGACGTCGCCGACGCCGATGGTGCCAATCACCGACGAGCCGGCGGTGACCTTCACCTCGCTCGGCTCGACCGGGACCATCAGCATGCCGATCTCCGAGTAGTTGATGGTCTCGAAGACCAGGCGCTCGCCGCGGTGGGTGATCACCACCGGGACCTTGCCGCTGAAGCGGAGCGCGTTGCGGCGCGAGTCCTTGCTGTCGCGGAGGTAGATGGGCTGCGGGGCGGTCGAGCGCTCCACGGTGAACATCTCGTGGGTGTTGATCTCGAGCGCCGTGAGGCGCCGGCCGTACACGCAGGCGGTGTCGAGGTTGATCCGGCGCGGCTGGATGTCGATGCTCTCGATCGCGCTGTGTCCGTGGACGACGATCTTCGAGAAGTTCGGCTCGGGGCTGCCGGGCCGGTGGCGCATCCAGACCATCTCCTCGCCGTGGACCGCGATGTCGAGGTCCTCGACGTTCGCAGGGAGCCCGGCGTGGACGAAGACGTGGTCGCCTTCGACGTAGTGATAGAGCAGCTCGTCGTAGAACTCGCGATGGTCCTGGGGCATCACGAAGACGCCATCATGATCGGCGTAGGACGCGAGCGTGGCGCTACCGCCGTTGTAGATGAAGCGGGCGACGCGGCGGGGATCGGAGCCCTCCAGGAACTCGCGGAGCATCAGCTCGTGGTTGCCGAGCAGGCACACGACGCGGCAGTACTGCTTCAGCTCGAGGATGGTGTCGACTACGCCGCGCGAGTCGGGACCGCGGTCGATGTAGTCACCGAGGAAGATGACCAGGGAGTCACGGCGGAGCGGCAGCTTCTGGATGAGCGCGCGGAGCTCCTCGGCGCAGCCATGGACGTCGCCGATGGCGAACACGGACTTCGTATCGGCCTCCGGGGGCGGCACCGGAGCCGAGCGTGACACGCGCGCCATCATCATGAGAGTAACGCCTCTCGGTGAAAATTATCTAGGTCTCACCCGAGGACGCCCACCACCGGGCGCGGGGCCAGTGCCAGCGGGCCCAGCGGCGCGTCGAGGAGGTCGACGGGGCTGCATTTGTCGATGTGGCCGAGCAGGCGCATGTAGAGGCCGAAGCCCGCGAGCTTGCGCAGGCGGGGCGAGAAGCCGCGGGCAACCTCGAGCGGAACGCCGAGCTGCTGGTTCTCCTGCTGGCGCATCCAGCCGGCGCAGTAGTTCATGGCGAGTCCAAGGCGGCGCTCGGTGGTCTGGTTCGCGCCGCCGCCGTGCCATAGGCTGCCGTTGAAGACGAGGACGCTGCCCTTCTTCATGGTCGCGGCGATGGTCTGGTGGGGCTCGCCGAACTCGGGAGAGCGCTCGCGCTCGTGGGTACCGGGCACGAGCCGCGTGGCGCCGTTCGCCTCGGTGAAGTCGGTGAGGGCCCACATGGTGTTGCAGACGATCGGGACGTGGGGCTTCGGCAGCGGGATGAGCTGATCGTCGGCGTGGATGGGCTGGGCCTGTTCGCCGCCGAGAATGGTGATGGACGAGAGCGACGAGACGAGGCAGCCCTGGTCGAGGACGCTCTCGACGATGGGGAGGATGCGCTCGTGCACGGGGACCTCCTCGAAGACCTTGCCGCGCGCGAGGAGGTTGTAGACGCGGAGGGTGCGGAGGCCCTCGAAGATGTTCGCCGCCGGGGTGAC
This sequence comes from Polyangiaceae bacterium, assembly GCA_043736975.1. Taxonomy (GTDB): domain Bacteria; phylum Myxococcota_A; class Polyangia; order Polyangiales; family Polyangiaceae; genus Labilithrix. Next base: position 13,538 of record JAYTBL010000246.1, on the reverse strand, counting down.
GGCGAGCGTGGCGTGGAGGGCGTCGATGGCGGCGACGAGACGGTCGACCAGGTCGGCGTCGATGGCGTCCTCGACGATGGTGTAGCCGTCACGCGCGATGCGATCGACATGCTCGGGGGTGGAGGCGGGGCTGGCCATGGGCGCAGCGTACCTTGCCGTCAGCTAGGCGGCGACCTTGACGAAGTCGGCGCTGGGGCGCGCGAAGTGGTAGCCCTGCAGGAGATCGCAGCCGAGCTCGCGCAGCTTCGAGAGCTCGTGGATCGTCTCCACGCCCTCCGCGACCAGCTGCATCCCGGTGTCGCGACAGGCATCGACCATCGAAGAAACGAGCCGCTGACGGAGCGGCGAGGAGGCGAGATCGCGGGTGAGGCTCATGTCGAGCTTCACGAAATCCGGCTCCAGCATCGCGATGCTGCTCAGGCCCGCGTAGCCGGCGCCGAGGTCGTCGATGGCGAGTCGATAGCCGAGCGAGCGCAAGCGCCGGATGCGCGCGATGATGTCGCCGACCTCGTCGATGGCACCACGCTCGGTGATCTCGAGCACCACGTTGTCTGCATAGGACGCGAGCGGGCTCGACGACGAAAAGAGCTCCGAGTCGAACAGATCGGACGCATGCACGTTGACGAAGAGCGCGGTGCCGCGCGGGATGTTGGCGGCGGCGTCGGCGCAGAGCTCGCGCACCGCGCGCCCCAGCTCGGGCATCCGGCCGGTGCGCTCGGCGTACTCGATCATGGGCATCGGGGTCTGGAAGCCGGGCTCGCGGCTCCGCATCAGGGCCTCGTAGGCGATGGGGCCGTGCGAGGCGAGGGAGACGATGGGCTGGAAGGCCATCCAGAGCGAGCCCAGCGCGCCGTCGAAGCCCGCGGCCTGCGCCGGATCGGCGATGACCTCACGCGGGCGGCGCTGCGTGCTCTGGCCGCGCGCGACCGCCTTGAGGAGCGCCTCGCGATCGATGGGCTTGGTGAGGTACTGCACGGCGCCGAGCTCGACCGCCTCGCGCGCGGTGGCGATCGAAGGTGCGCCAGTCATGAGGATGACGGGGATATCGCAGCCATAGCTCCGGAGCACGTCGAGCAGCTCGGTGCCGGTCATACCGGGCATTTGGATGTCGGAGACGACGACGTCGAATCCGCCGGCCATGGCCTCGCGCGCGGCGTGCTGGGCGTCGAGCGCCTTCTCGACCGTGTACCCGCCGGCGACCAGGATCCGCTCGACGGCGCGCAGCACCAGCTTGTCGTCGTCGACGAGAAGCACGTCGGCGCGCTTCTGTCGCGGGTGCATGTGGCTCGGCGGCTTCGTGCTTTCCATGGTCAGGAAAGGAGAACGGCCAGCGTTCACCCGGATTCAGCGCCGCCCCCCTCTACGGCACGTCCTTCTTGGCGGCCGCGGCGAGGTCCTTGGCCCACGTGCGAAGCCGATCCTCGTCGGGCCCCTCCAGCATGATCCGCAGCTTCGCCTCGGTCCCGCTCCAGCGGACCAGGACGCGTCCGTCCGCGCCGAGCGCGTCCTTCACCTTCGCCGTCCCCAGCGAGAGGTTGCGCATCTGCTCGAGCGGCTGACGCGCGCTCAGCGTGACGTTCTCGAGCACCTGGGGAACGCGCTCCATGGCCTCCTTCGCCAGCTCGGACAGCGGGCGACCCGTTCGCACCATGATCGCGAGAACTTGCAGCGCCGCGACGACCCCGTCGCCGGTCGAGGCGTGATCGAGGAAGATCAGGTGGCCGGACTGCTCGCCGCCGAGGTTGTAGCCGCCGTGGCGCATGGCCTCGACGACGTAGCGATCGCCGACCTGGGTGCGCACGAGCTTGCCGCCGCGGGCGTGCATGGCGCGCTCCAGCCCCAGGTTGGACATGACCGTAGCGACCAGCGTCTTCCTGGCGAGCTGCCCGTCGTCGAGCATGCGGCTGGCGCACATCGCCATCACCACGTCGCCGTCGACGATCTGCCCCTTCTCGTCGATGACGATCAACCGGTCGGCGTCGCCGTCGAGGGCGATGCCCATCTGCGCGCCGCGCTTGACGACCTCGGCGCGCGCGTTGTCGGGCGCCAGCGCCCCCGCGTCCCGGTTGATGTTCGTGCCGGTCGGCTTCACGCCGATGGCGGTCACGGTCGCGCCGAGCTCGCTGAAGACCAGGGGCGCGACCTTGTAGGCCGCGCCGTGCGCGGCGTCGACGACCACGCGGACGTTGTCGAGCGCGAGGCCGCGCGGGAACGTCGCCTTGGCGAACACGATGTAGCGCCCGCCCGCGTCGTCGAGGCGCAGCGCCTTCCCGATGCCCGGACCGGTCGGACGCGGGCCGAGGAGCGCGTCGTTGGCCATGAGCCGCTCGATCTCGGCCTCCTGCGAGTCGGGGAGCTTGAAGCCGTCGGCGCCGAAGATCTTGATGCCGTTGTCCTGGTACGGATTGTGGCTCGCGCTGATCACGATCCCTGCGTCCGCGCGCATGCTCACCGTCAGCTGCGCCACCGCCGGCGTGGGTAGCGGACCGCACAGGATGACGCGACCCCCCATGGAACAGATGCCCGCCGCGATCGCCTGTTCGATCATGTAGCCCGACAGCCGCGTGTCCTTGCCGATCAGGAGCCGCGGCGAGTGCGACTTGTTCCGGCCTGCCACGTAGGCGACCGCCTTGCCCAGCGCCAGCGCGAGCTCGGGGGTCATCGGCGGCTCGTTCGCCATCCCGCGGATGCCGTCGGTACCGAAGAGGTGCCGGTCGTGCACCGCCTTCTTCGGCCCGCCGGCCCTCGCCTTCGCGCTCGCGGGCTTGCCGTTCGCCTTTGCGGGCTGCTTGCCGGGGTTCACTTTCGAGGTCGCCTTCGTGACGAGGTCTGCCATGGGTCTCTCCGCCTTCAATCCCTGAAATTCATGAACGAGATCTCGAGATCGACGTCCATCCCGCGCACCAGCGCCATCGCCTTCTGCAGGTCGTCCCGGTTCTTCCCCGTCACGCGCACCTGCGCGTCCTGGATCTGCGCCTGCACCTTGAGCTTCGCGTCCTTGATGCCGGCGACGATCTTTCGCGCCGGCTCGGACTCGATGCCCTCCTTCACCTTCACCAGGATCTGGGCGCCGCCCTTGGCGGTCTTGGTCGGATCCTGGATGTCGAAGAACTTGAGGCCGACCTTTCGCTTGATCAGCTTCTCCTGGAGGACCTCGAGCGCAGCGTCGGCTCGGTCCTCGCTCGACGAGCGGATCGTGATCCCGGCGTCGCTCTTCTCGATCGTCGTCTGGGTGTCCTTGAAGTCGTAGCGCTGCGCGAGCTCCTTCTGGGACTGGTTGAGCGCGTTGTCGACCTCGTTCCAGGGCACCTTCGAGACGATGTCGAAGCTCGGCATGAGGGAGCGAGGCTACAGGCTTCGGCCCCGCCGCTCCATACTCTCCTCGCTCTCCAGGCTCAGAGGGCGACCGGGGCGTCGGTGTCCAGATCGAGCAAGAGCGCGCGCACCGCGCCCACCAGGTACAGCGATCCGCAGACCACGATCGGCGACGCGTGGCCCCCTGCCGCGGCTCGCGCCGCCTGCAGACCGCCCTCGAGCGAGTCGCTGACGCGTCCCTCGAGACGCTCCGCCAGCTGCGCCGGATCCGCGGCCGCCCGGCCCTTCGGCGCAACGTAGACCCGAGGGCAGGGCACCTCGGCGAGCGCCTCGAGCATCTCGGCCCACGCCTTGTCGGCCAGCGCCCCGAACACCATGGCCCCCGGCGCCGGCGCGCCGCGCGCCGCCTCGTCCGCCAGCGCCAGCACCAGCGCGCGCGCTCCGTCGGGGTTGTGCGCGCCGTCGAGCAGCCACGCGCCGCGGTAGGGACCTGCCTCGATCTCGAGGTGCTCGAACCGCCCCGGCCACGAGGTCCTCGCCAGGCCCTCCTGCCGCGCCGCCTTGGAGACCCCGAGCTCGCGCGCTACCCGCGCCGCGATCCGCGCGTTGTCCTGCTGGTAGGCGCCGCGGAGGCCGATCGGGAGCGACTCCAGCGCCACCGCGTCGGGATCGTCCCCCAGGACGATCGGCAGCGCGCCCGCCCGTAGCGCCACCTCCAGCGCCGCCGCCCGCACCTCGGGCGCCATCGGTCCCAGCACGAGGGGGACGCCCGGCTTCGCGATCCCCGCCTTCTCTCGTGCGATCGCCTCGAGGGTGTCGCCCAGCAGATCCATGTGATCGAAGGCCACGCGGGTCACGGCGGTGATCCGCGGCTTCGGCACCACGTTCGTGGCGTCCAGCCGGCCGCCGATCCCCACCTCCACGATCGCCACCTCGACGTTCGCGTCCCGGAACGCGAGGAACGCCGCGAGCGTCGCCACCTCGAAGAACGAGAGGTCGGGGCCGAGCTCCAGCGCGCGCTCCAGGACGTCGGCCAGCGCCGCGTCGGCGATGGGCGCGCCGTCGATGCGGATGCGCTCCGCGAAGCGGCAGAGGTGCGGCGAGGTGTAGAGGCCCGTCCTCTTGCCCTCCGCGCGCACCATCGACTCGATCATCGCGCAGGTCGAGCCCTTGCCGTTGGTGCCCGCGACGTGCGCCACCTCGAACGCGAGCTCGGGGTTGCCGGCCCTCGTGCAGGCTGCACGCATCGGCTCGAGGCCTAGCCTCATGCCCAGGGGCGCGCGGGCGTAGAGGCCATTAAGCGCCCGCACCAGCGCGGGCGGACGCGCCGGCCGGTGCGACCCGCTGGGCGTGCCCGGCGGAGCCGGCACGACGGCGGCGTCGCCCTTCATCATCCCGCCGTGCCGTTCGCGGATGGCGCGGGCGGCGCAAAGGCTGCAGCCGTCCCCGCGTGCGGCGAGAGGTGCCGGATCAGCACCGCCAGCTCGCGCTTCATCTCGAGGCGGCTGGTGATGCGATCGATCATCCCGTGCTCCAGCAGGAACTCGCTGCGCTGGAAGCCCTCGGGCAGCTTCTGGCGGATCGTGGTCTCGATCACGCGCGCGCCGGCGAAGCCCACCAGCGCCTCGGGCTCGGCCACGTTGACGTCGCCGAGGAACGCGAAGCTCGCGGCGACGCCGCCGGTGGTCGGGTTGAGCAGGACGCTGAAGAACGGAACGCCCGCGTCGCGCAGGCGCTCGCGCGCCGCCACGGTCTTCGCCATCTGCATCAGGCTGAGGATGCCCTCCTGCATGCGCGCGCCGCCCGATGCCTGGAGGAGCACGACCGGCAGCTTCCGCTCCGCGCCGCGCTCGAAGAGGCGCGCGATCTTCTCGCCCACCACCGACCCCATCGAGCCGCCCATGAAGTTGAAGATGAAGGCGCCGTAGGCCACGGCGATCCCGTCGATCGACCCCTGGCCGGTCTCGATCGCCTCCTTGGAGCGCGTGTTCTTCTGCGAGGTCGCGACACGCTCCGGATACCCGCGCCCATCGGTGAACCCGAGCGGATCGCTGGGCCCGAGGTGGGCGTCCCACTCCTCGAGGTCGCCGCCGTCGAGGATGAGGGCGCGCCAGCCCGCGGCGCCGAGCTTGTGGTGCTTGCCGCACTGCGGGCAGACCTCGAAGTTCTGCTCCATCGCCTCGGCGGTCAGGGTCTCACCGCAGCCGTCGCACTTGCGGAAGACGCCCTTGCCGTAGGTGGTCTTCTCGCTCGCGTCGAGGCCTGCGCGTTTCTTGTCGGGCCAGGTCATGAACAAATGTGCCCGCCTCTTAGCATGAGAGAACGGTCAGCGCCTCCCCCTCGAGGCGGACGGTGAGCCATTCCCGCATCACCCTGGCGCCCAGCCGCTCGTAGAACCCGATCGCCGGCTCGTTCCAGTCGAGCACCGCCCATACGAAGCGCCGGCAGTCGCTCTCCACCGCGACCTTGGCGAGCGCCTTCATGAGCGCGAGGCCGACGCCGCGTCCGCGATGGCTCGGCTGCACGAAGAGATCCTCGAGGTAGAGGCATTTCCTTCCCACCCATGTCGAGTAGTTGAAGAAGTAAAACGCGAAGCCGATCGCGAGGCCTCCGTCGTCCGCGATCAGGACCTCGAACGCGGGCCGCTCCCCGAAGCCGTCGCGCAGGAAGTCGTCCTCGGTGGCGATCACCGCGTCGGGCTCACGCTCGTAGATCGCGAGCTCCTTCACGAGCCCCAGGATCGCGGGAACGTCCTCCCGCGTGGCCTTCCGGATGACGAGCATGACCGGAGAGTAGTAGCTTTCGGAGCCATGGATCTTCCGCCGCTCTATGCGTTCGGGTTCGCGGTGGGCACGACCCTCGTGCTGCTCGTGGTCTTCCGCCTCGGTCGCAGGCTGCTCGCGCCCGCGACCAGCGTGGGCAAGAGCTTCGCGGAGTCGAACGCCGCGCGTCACCTGCTCGACGTGGGGCAGATCCTGGGCGTCTTCCTGGTGGCGGCCGCGGTGGTGAAGAACTGCGTGCGCGGCGAGAGCATCGCCGCCGACGCGCTGTCTGCGGGGGGCTTCGGGATCCTGGGCCTCGCGCTCATCGCCGTGATGGGCCGCATGGGCACCCAGCTGCTCCTCCAGTCGCGCCTGCCCTCCGAGATCACGCGCGGCAACGTGGCGGCGGGCCTCGCCGCCGGCTCACACTACGTCGCGACCGGCATCGTGGCCGCGCACGCCATCGCCGGCAGCAAGCTGCGTGACGTCGGGCTCTCCCTCTTCTTCTTCGTCCTGGCGATGGCCGCGCTGTGGGCGTTCGTCACGCTGTTCCGCGCGCTCACCACCTACGACGACGCCGAGCAGATCCAGGGCGAGAACCTCGCGGCGTCGATCAGCTACTCCGGGCTCTCGATCGCCGTGGCCATCATCGTGGGCTGCGCCCTGGACGGCGACTTCGTCAGCTGGGAGACCTCGCTCAAGGGGTTCGGCGCCATCCTCCTCCTCACGCTCGCCCTCTATCCGGTGCGGCAGCTCTTCGTGCAGAGCCTGCTCCTCGGCGCGCCGCTCGCGCTGCGCGGCGGGCGCCTCGACACCGGCATCGGCACCGAGCGCAACGAGGGCATCGGCGCGCTGGAGGCGGTGAGCTACGTGGCGACCGCGCTCTCCGTCGCCCGGCTGCTCTGATGACCACCGCCCAGGGCGCCCCCACCCTCAGCGATCCCGCGTACGACGCGTTCGCCCGCCGCATCACCGCCAGCGGCCTCGTCACCGATCCCTGGGTGTTCGGCGCACCTCGGTTCCGCGAAGAGCCGGTGATCGTCGCGGCCGCCGAGGCGCGCGCACTCTACCGCGTCGGGGAGGCGGTGGCCGAGGTCTACAACGAGCTGTGCCTGCTGGTGGCCGACGAGCCGGAGCTGCTCGACTCGTTCTTCGGCCTCTCGCCCTACCAGAAGGCGATGTGGATGGCCTCGCAGCCGCTCTGGCACGCGCTGGCGCGCGCTGACGTGTTCGTCACCGATGAAGGGCTGCAGATCGCCGAGCTCAACTGCGATACGCCGACCGGCGAGGCCGAGGCCATCGTCCTCGGCCCGCTCGCGGCGCGCGCTGGGACCACCGATCCGAACCGCGATCTCGCGGCGCGCTTCGGCGATATCACCGAGCTCCTCGCCAAGGCGATGCTGGCGAAGGCGGGGCCGCGCGCGGCCACCGAGCCCGCGCCGCCGCGCCGGGCCGGGATCGTGTACCCGACCGAGCTGCCCGAGGATCTCTCGCTGGTGCGCCTCTACAAGAAGATCTTCGAGGAGCGCGGCTGGGAGGTGGTGCTCGGCTCGCCCTACAACCTCGCGCACGACGAGCGCGGCCTGGTCCTCTTCGACCAGCCCATCTCGCTCATGCTCCGCCACTACAAGACCGACTGGTGGGGCGAGCGCCAGAGCGCGTGGGACGACGAGGAGCTGCTCGATCCGCAGCCGCTCGAGGAGCCGCTCGAGGCAGTGCTGGCGGCGATGCTCGACGCGCGGGTCGCGGTGGTCAATCCGTTCGGCGCCGTGGTCCCGCAGAACAAGCGCGCGATGGCCCTGATGTGGGAGCAGATCCACCGCTTCTCGCGGCGCTCGCAGGAGACGATCCGCGCCCACGTCCCGGTCACGCGGCGCCTCGAGTCGTTCCACAAGGAGCAGCTGCTCGCGCAGAAGGACGACTGGGTCCTCAAGAGCGACTACGGCGCCGAGGGCGACGAGGTGATCATCGGCCGGCTCGCCACCGCGGAGGCCTGGCAGCAGTCTCTGGCGCACGCGCGCCCGAACCGCTGGATCGTCCAGCGCTACTTCCACGCCACGCAGGACGCGCGCGGCCAGTCGATCAACTACGGCGTGTTCGTGCTGGCCGGCGAGGCCGCGGGCCTCTACGCGCGCGTGCAGGCCGGCGCCACCGACGACCGCGCCCTCAGCGCACCGGTGCTCGTCGCGACCTGATGTCGCTCGCCCGCGCCGTCGCGCTGCTAGACTCGGAATGTGACCGCGCAAGCACCGAAGAGGCCTTCGTTGGCGGATCTCGACGAACTCCCCGTGGGGATCAAGGGGGAGATCATCGAAGGCGTCCTCTATACGATGACCCGCCCCCGCGGGCCTCATCAGCGGACCACCACGGCGGTCGGTGGTGATCTCGGCGGTCCCTTCGATCGCGGACGCGGGGGGCCCGGCGGCTGGTGGATCCTGGTGGAGCCCGGGATCGAGCTGCCCGACACGCCAGAAATCTCCCCCGACCTCGCCGGCTGGAAGCGCGAGCGCTTGCCCGAGCTTCCGAAGGACGAGCCGATCCGCGTGGTGCCCGACTGGGTGTGCGAGATCCTCTCGCCCTCGACGCGCCGTCACGATCTGCTCGTGAAGAAGCCGTACTACGCCAAGGTGGGAGTCGCTCATCACTGGCTCATCGATCTCGAATCGCGCACGCTCACCGCCTATCGGCTGCAGGAAGGCCTGTGGGTCGAGATCGGCACGTACGGCGACGAGCGCGACGTCCGCGTCGAGCCGTTCGCCGCCGTTGCGCTGGATGTCGCCAGCTGGTGGTAGCTGGTCGGTAGGCGAGCGCCTCAGCGGTTGGGTACCACTTCAGCGGCGGCGTGCGGTCTCGCGGCGGATCCGCTCGAGGAATCCAGGATCGAAGACCCCGTCCACGCGGACGGAATAGCGGAAGTAGGGATCGGCGTGGACGCCGTGCCAGTCCATGTCGTTGAACCAGTAGATGGGGCTGTCGACGATCACCTCGTTCGAGCCGTCGGGGGCGCGGAGGTAGAAGCGCTTGTGGCGCGGCTCGCCGCTGGCGGTGAGGCGGCTCGGCTCGAAGCTGATCGACTGCGCGAGGGCGAGCGCCTTGCCCGGCTCGCTGTCGCGGTGGGCGGGCGCGTGATCGTTGGCGAGGAGCCCGAACACCACGACGCGGCCGATCTCCACGAAGGGAAGCGCCTCGATGAACGCGACGGTCTGGGGGAAGACCTCGCGCGCCTCCTCGCCGAAGCCCTTGCCCTCGCCGGAGTGCTTGTCCTCCCACCGATCGTTCTCGAGCAGGTGGTAGCAGACCTTCCAGGGGAAGTAGACGCCGTGGCGCTGCTCGAGGAAGCGCATCTGCGCCCTGGAGAAGGGGTGATCGGTCTCGTCGCCGAAGGCCAGCGCGGGGTCGGTCGGGTCGACGGGCGCGGCGCCGTCGTCGGCGAGGGTCGCGAGCTCGGCGACCTCGGCCTGCGACATCGCGCGGATGACGTGCATGGCGTCGCGGTAGCCGTCGGCCTCCACCCACGGCGCGGTCACGCCCATCCACTTGAGCGTCCCGCCCGTGTAGCTGGTCTCGACGGTCGCGAGCCCGCGCGTGATCTCCCGGTGAATCGCAGGAAATTCGGAGGTGTCGAGGAGACCTTGGAGGTCGGCGTAAGGCCTTCCGAAGACCCCGCAGTGCTTCTTCGCGCTCGTGCTGGTCTGGCTCCCCCTCACCATCGAAGCCACCGCCGCCGCCCCCTCCTCCACGTCCGTGTACTCTACCTTCATCTCGCGCGAGGCCAGCCCCAGCTGCTGCCGCTCGCAGGCGACGCGATCCTCCTCGCAAACCTGGGTCCAGAACCCGAGCACGTCCTCCAGGCTCTCCGCCGCCGCGTCCTCGTGCACGTAGGTCGACGCGATCACGCGCGATCGCCCTTCCCCGCGCGCGAACACCACGAAGGTGAGCAGGTAGTCGGGCTGCACGCTGGTGAGCAGGTTGGGAAACCGCATCGCGTCGTGCACGACGCGCCGATCCTCCTCGGGCACCAGCCACGGTCGCCCCTGGCGCGAGCCCGAGGTCGAGACCGTCTCCGCGCCCGCGACGATGGGCATGATCCCGCCCAGCCACGGCCCGCCGCCCTCGGGCATCCAGGTCTCGGCCTCGGCGGAGGGCGTGAGCGCCTCGAGCGCGGGATGCACGGAGGCGAAGTGCAGCGACTCCTGGAAGTTCTCGACCACCAGGCTCCACCCCGCGGCGACGTCGTACGCCACGCGCCGCGCGCGCCGCAGCTGCCCCAGGTTTGCGCGCTCGAGCCACGGCGGCATGGTGCCGAGCGCCTCCGCGAGCGGCGGCGCCGCGTCGTCGAGCGTGACGAACACGAAGCCGTGCGCGACGCCGAGGCGCACCGGCGCGAGGTTCGCGACGCTGGCGCAGGCCCGCCCGTCGAGCTCGAACTGGAAGTTGTGGTAGGGGCAGGTGAAGCGCGCATCGAGCCCCTCCTCGGCCTGGAGGAACGCGGTCCCGCGATGCGTGCAGATCGCATGAAACGCGAGCAGCGCGCCGTCGGGCTGGCGGACCACCACCACGCCCGCCGGGGTGAGCGGCGCCTTGAGCCAGGCGCCGGGGAGGGGGAGATCCTCGACGCGGCCCACGGCGATCCAGCCGGTCCAGGGGGGGGCGACGAGATCCATGCGCCGCGCGTCCTCAGCCCGCCATGCGGACGGGCGCGCGGAAGATGCGCTCGGCGGCCCCGGCGAGGTGCTCGCCGATGGCGATCGACGCCGTTGCGGCGGGCGAGGGCGCGTTGAGCACGTGCAGCATGGCCGGCGCCTCGACCAGGCGGAAGTCATCGGCGAGCTTGCCGTCCTTGTCGACCGCCTGGGCCCGCACCCCGGCGCGGCCAGGTACCAGATCGGCGGCCGTGACCGTGGGCACCAGCGCCTGCAGCGATCGCACGAACGCAGCCTTGCTGAACGAGCGATGCATCTCGCCGAGCCCGGTGCGCCAGTGCTCGCCGGCCATCTTCCAGAACCCGAGGTACGTGAGGAGCGCCGCCGAGTCGTCGAAGGAGAAGCTCGTCTTGTCGTAGCCCTCGCGCTTCAGGGCGAGCACCGCGTTCGGACCGGCCTCCACCTTGCCGCCCACCGCGCGCGTGAAGTGCACGCCGAGAAAGGGGAAGCGCGCGTCGGGCACTGGGTAGATGAGGTTCTTGCAAAGCCCGCGGCTCTCCGGGACGAGGTCGTAGTACTCGCCGCGGAACGGGATGATGGCGATCCCCGGCTCGATCCCGCACATCCGCGCGATCCGGTCGCAGTGCAGGCCCGCGCAGTTGACGATGTTGCGCGCCTTGATGGTCCCGCGCTCGGTCTGGATCACGAACTCCCTCGCGCCCGGCGTGATGCCGATCACGCGCGCGCCGAGGTGCACCTCGCCGCCCCGCTCCTCGACCACCTCCGCCATCGCGCGCGTCACGGCGGCGTAGTCCACGATGCCCGTCGCCGACACGAAGACGCTCGCCACGCCGCTCACCGCCGGCTCGCGCTCCTTCAACTCCTCGGTCGAGAGCCGCTGCACTGGGACGCCGTTCGCCGCGCCGCGCTCGACCAGCACCTCGAGCGCCGCCTTCTCCTCCTCGCGGGTGGCGACGATCACCTTGCCGCAGAGCTCGGTGGCCACGCCGCGCTCTTCACAGAAGCGCAGCAGCGCCGCGCGTCCGCTCACGCAGAGCGTCGCCTTGAGGGAGCCAGGCTTGTAGTAGATGCCGGAGTGGATGACCCCGCTGTTGCGCCCGGTCTGGTGCTCCGCGAGCTCGGTCTCGGCCTCGAGCACGGCGAGCGAGCGCGGCTTGCGGCCGAGGATGGCCATGGCGGTGGCCATGCCGACGATGCCGCCCCCGATGACGACCACCTCGAAGGAGTCCTTGCTCACAGCGGCGCTCCTTCCTCGCGATCGAGGCAGCGGACGACGCCGGGCTCGACCTCGCGGTAGCGCCACTTCGATTCCGGGCAGTGCATGATTCCCTCCTGGTCGGGTGGCGAGAGCGGATGCCCGTGCCGGCCGACCCAGCCGCGTTGCGCGGCCGGCACCCCGACCACCAGCGCGTAGTCCGCGACGACCCCCTTGGTCACCACGGCTCCGGCCGCGACGAAGGCATACTGGCCGATGGTGGTGCCGCACACGATCGTGGCGTTCGCCCCGATGGTCGCGCCGCGGCGCACGAGCGTCCTCGCATACTGGCCGCGGCGAACGATCTGCGAGCGCGGGTTGTCGACGTTGGTGAATACACAAGACGGGCCGCAGAAGACGTCGTCCTCGAGCTCGACGCCCTCGTACACGGCAACGTTGTTCTGGATCTTGACGTTGCTGCCGATGCGGACGCCGGACCCGACGTAGACGTTCTGCCCAAGGCTGCAGCGCTCGCCGAGGGACGCGCCGCTCGAGACGTGGCTGAAGTGCCAGATGCGGCAGCCCGCGCCGATGGTCGACGGCTCGTCGACCACCGCGGACGGGTGCACGAAGGTCCGGGTGTCGCTCATGTCAGCGCTCGAGCCGCGGGTGGAGGTCGCTTGTCGGCGGGGAGAGCGCGGTGCCGCGGAGGCGGTGCGCGAGGTCGATCGAGGGGCGTGCTTCGAGGATCCCGAAGCCCTTGCCCGCCAGCGTGAGCTCGTAGACCCGCGTGTGCAGATCGCCGAAGCCGTCGGAGAAATCGACCTCCGTGCCGTCGACGGTGATCGATCGGAACGAGGTATTGCCGGGGCCTCCCTCGGGCATGTCCGAGGCCTCGACGGAGAGGAACCAGCGGACGCGCGCGCGCTCCAGCTCGAGCAAGCCCGACATGCGCCGAGGGTCGTTCAGATGGACGCGCGAGCCGACCACCGAGCCGAAGAGCCAGAGCAGCATGTCGAAGAAATGGATACCGATGTTCGTGGCGAGGCCCCCGGATTTTTCGGTCTGCCCCTTCCAGGACACGTCGTACCAGCGTCCACGCGCGGTCACGTAGGTGAGCACGACGTCGTGCTTGGTGCCGGGCGGCTCGGTGGCGAGCTTCGCGCGTAGCTCGGTGAGCTTGGCGTGGGCCCTCAGGTGCAGCATCGTCCAGATGCGATGGCCGCTCTCGGCCTCGAGGTCGGCGAGCGCATCGATGTTCCAGGGGTTGATGACCACCGGCTTCTCGCAGATGACGTCCGCCTTCAGGCGCAGGCCGAGGCGGCAGTGCGCATCGTGGAGGTAGTTCGGCGAACATACCGAGAGGTAGTCGATCGCGCCCTCCGGCGGTCCGCGCCGCAGCGTCTCGAGGTACCGGTCGAAGCGCTCGATCTCGGTGAAGAACCGCACGTCGAAGCTGTGCTGGTCGAGCACGCCGACGGAGTCGTTGGGGTCGACGGCGGCCACCAGCCGGTTGTTGGTCTCCCGGATCGCACGCATGTGCCGCGGGGCGATGAAGCCTGCGGCGCCGGTGAGTGCGAAGTTCTTCATGGGAGAGGTCCT